>NZ_KV818078.1:15312-60969 GCF_001814835.1 Streptococcus sp. HMSC072D07 | reverse complement strand
TCATCATAAGTCAGTGAAAGAACATCCTTGTGCAACTCCTTAAATGTCTCTACATCCATCCAGGTCTGCTTGTCATCCTCACTGATCTGCCCGTCAATAGCAGAAGCTACCTCGACTGCCATGATATACATAGCACGTTTATCTACGGTTAAAACATCTATATGGGATGTTGCGATACGTAGATAATCTCCACGTTCTCTCCACTCTGTAATGAAAGTTTTTTCAAATTCAAGTGTTATACTCTCATATTCCAAAGACAACCAAGGATTACTAGGAATTATAAAAGGAGCCTTATCCCATCTTTCGTCAACTGAAGACCATTTGTGTAACCGAACACCAAAGTAAAAATCATCCTGTAACATAGCATCATCACCAACATTGGAGAAACTTATTTTCTTGCCATTCCGTTCCTTAAACCACATCTTCCAAACAAGCTCTCTAGTTGTGAAGTCTATTTTTTTCGTAAAATCACTTTTGATATATAGTTTCATATTCCCTCCTAATTTCAGTAATTATTTTGATAAGTTTTCCAAATTCTATTGAAGATTTCTTCTTTAACAGTTTTATTAAGGTTTTTTAAGTTATCATTAGTGTTAATCCAATCCCATATTGAGTTTTTATTGTAAATATTCTTAATGTCAATATGCTCATTCACTCTATACCCCGATTTACCACTTCCAGATTGAACCTGGAAAACTCCATCACCATTAGAACCACTAGTTGGCTCCCAATCTACACGAAGCTTCACTTTTCGATTTCCTACTCGAGCTTCAATTAGTTTACCACCCTTACCAGAAATGGTCTTACTCGTCGGTTTATTTGCCTTCCAGCTGTCATAGTTACTGGAATAATCAACCTGAATTTCGCCATTTAGTAAAACCGTCTTTGTGATAGCTGATAAGCTAGTTACTGCTCCACTAGCTATCAGTACATTCCCATATTGAACCCCTGTTACAGATGCTGCGGTACCAGCTACGATACTTGTCCCTGCTGTTGGCGGACCAGCCATTACACTCAAGACTTCTAGGGCTCCACTCGCAAAGTAAACTCCCAATCCAGAGAAAATTTGAGCTACTCCACTCCAAAATTCGACTGAATTTGCTTCAAAGTTTTGGGCTTTTAGTTCATCAAGCTTTTTGTTAACCAAATGAGTATAGTCATCATCATATTTCCCATTTTTTAAAACGACATAGCCTTGCTCCAAGGGATGAATGTCAATGATATTCCCTGTTTCATCAATCTTAAGAGTGTGATTGTAGTCGTCAATTATTTTATCCCATTCGGACTTGTCGTGACCTTTTAAGCGCTTCTTTAATTCGGCACGATAGTAGGCATCACCATCTTCTGATAACATCATATCCCTTGATGCTTTATTGATTGCACGAGTTTCAGAGTCTTGAAAATCTCTTTTGGCATGCGAAACAATCTTCACATCCTTCATCTTTTGCACCCAGCGCATGTCCAGACCGTCCGCATAGTAGTTGCCATCACTATCGACAATGATTTTACTTAGTTGCGTAGCTCCTTGAATCGCTAAGCTAAGGACTTCTAGGCTATCACTGAAATACTGGGAAACCTGTGAGACAAAGAATTCTAGTTTTTCAATCTTGTCTTCCAAATCCTGAATACCTGACTCGATTTGAGATTTGGTATTGTAGAGGATGGTCTTCTCAGAGAAGGCTTTCCCCCAATTCAGTGTAAAGAGGTCTTTGATTTGATTTAGCCAGTTCTCTCTCGCTTGAATCTGAGCTTCTACGATAGCTAACTGCTCTTCCCTCAATTTTTTCAGTTCCTTGAGTTGGTCCAGGTCCAAATCACCATATCCTGAGATCTGAGCATCCGCATTTTTGTAGGAAGTCAACTCTAGTTGGATATCATCTATCGCTGCTTGTAACTTCTTGATGCTGGGGATGATAATCTCTGTGAAGAGACCTTTACCAGCTGTGTAGGCTGCTCCTGTCAGCTCACCTGAGTCTAAAGAGGAAATCAGGTGATCACAGCCACTAGATAAGCGGTCCGTGACTTCATTTGCGACTTGGAGGTTGTTAGTCATGGCCTGAATCAATTCTTGTGATTCTTGTGCGCTGTATTTTACTCCCATGGTAGCCGATTCCTTTCCGATATCAGTTCTTCTCTGGCTTCATCGAAAGTTCGACGAGCCTTCTTCGTTTGTTTTCCCAATTCATCCAGTTCCTCATCTACATAGGAGTTGACCTGTCGCTGAATGGTTCTATTTTCACTTTCGATTTGCTCTATCATTTGACGAGAACTGGGTGAGAGAGCCAATAGAGTCGCCATACGATGGTGGATGCTCTGGATTTCTGAGTGAAAGTGAGTTAGCTGCTGTTCATATTGTCTTTTTAGAGTCTGAAGACTTTCTTCTTTATCGTCAATCTTGACAATTTCTCTCCAAAGTTTGTAGCGTTTTTCTTCGTTCTTATCTGCCATTTTTAATGTTCCCACCTCTTAGCCTGCTCTACGTCGCGTTTTTCAATCTTATGAGCAATTTCTGGAAACTTATTTGCTTGGGTCAAAACAGCCGAGCTGAAATCACTGACCGCCTGAAGCATTTGATTGCAGGCCTGACGTCCAGCTTCCATCCCAGCAATTTCAGAAGTATACGAAAATTCTACCTGCTGATTTTGCTTCTTGCTCGTGTCATACCCGACCAATTCATTAATAGCTGCCTCTGCTGCTATCGTGCTAGATTTTATCTTTCCACCCATATTTCAAACTCCCTTTATTCATTGTATATTGACCATATCATAACACAAAAATAGTGCGATTTCAAAACAAACCCTAAGGGCAAATGCGCTCATCTCCTTAGAATAAACTCTATCGCTCAGTGAATGAGTTTGACAAAGACGTCACTAGTCATTTTGGAAACCCGTTTTCTTATGCCTTATAGTTCGAGTAGTTTTATTAGCAAGGCTTGTTCACCTCTCGTGAGAAACAGAAAAAGACAAGCCCTAAGAAAAATTCCTAGGGCTTGTCTTATGTGTCAAAATGAGCTACGTTTTTACTGACTCCTACAACTCTGTCCGATTTTCAATGGCTCGTAAGAGTGTGACTTCGTCCGCATACTCGATATCTGCTCCCACGGCTAGACCTCGTGCTAGGCGAGTGACCTTGATGCCAGCTGGCTTGAGGAGACGAGAGAGATACATAGATGTCGCTTCTCCATCCGCTGTCGCATTGGTTGCTACGATCACCTCTGAAACCTCACTATCCATGAGACGGGTCATGAGACTCTTGAGGTTGATATCGTCTGGGCTGATGCCATTCATCGGAGAAATAAGGCCATGCAAGACATGATAGAGTCCGTGGTATTCTTGGATATTTTCCATAGCAGCCACATCGCGACTATCCTCTAGCACCAAGATGGTTGTCTGGTCTCGAGTCGGATCCGTACAGATAGAGCAAGGATCGTCATCAGTCAGGCGACCGCAGATGGAACAGTAGGTCAGCTCTCTCTTAGCAGAAAGGAGATTTTTAGCAAATTCATTGACATCGTCATCAGACATTCCAATAGTATAGAAGGCCAGACGGGTAGCCGTCTTAATCCCGATACCCGGTAACTTCGAATAACTGTCAATTAGCTTGGCAATAGGTGTTGGATAAAGCATATGTTCCTTTCTAATTCATTGGATGATGTTGGTTATAGAGGTTGATAATATCGCGCGCAATGGAAGGTCCGACACCATTTGTAAGGTTGGTGTTATGAGGAAAGACAACAGCTACAGCGATTTGAGGATTATCTGATGGTGCATAGGCCACAGCATTAGTATTGTTAGCTTCTTGACCTCCCGCAACATAACTCTCGGCAGTACCAGTTTTTCCACTAATGGATACCGCTGCGCCATTTGAAAAGGCACGACCGGTTGTCAAAGCACTACCACCATGTGACACTTGATAAAATCCTTGTTGGAGGATGGAAACATCAGACTCAGAAATATTAATTTTATTCATTTCCTTGGTTTCAACAGATTGGATTAAGTTCCCTAAGCCACCTTGTTCGTTGTTTCCATAAATCCCCTCAACAATGTGGGGGGCAATCCGAACACCGTTGTTGGCAATAGTTCCAACGTACTGGGCCAATTGCATTGGGGTGTAGTTATCAAACTGACCAAAGGCATTGGTAATGTAATTAGCAAAATTATACTCTTTTGGTATAAAACCAGTTGACTCATCTGGGAGGTCAATTCCTGTTGAAGCTCCGAGTCCATATTCCCCGAAGGTTGATCGCAATTTGCCCATTGCAGTCTCTAACTGTCCCGTTGCGACTGTCATATTTGGTGTGTAGGTTTGTCCCATGATTCCTAGCGCAGTTTGAACCATGTAGGTATTAGAAGAGTATTCCAAAGCCTCAACTGCTGTGATAGGGAAAGAGCCATAGGACAAGGTATACCATGAATTGATAGGGGCCGAACCTTGGAAAACAATCGGCTGGTCTGTCAAGGTTTGATTACCTGACAAGACTCCATTTTCCCAACCAGAGCTGATGGTCGCCGCCTTAACAACAGATCCTGGCACAAAGACATTGGTTATCGTTCCAAGCGAATCTGAACTTAATTTACCGGATTCGACATCATGCTTGACACCAGACATGGCCAGAACTGCACCGGTTTTAGGATTGAGAGCTACAGCGTAGACTCCTTCAGAGTACTTTGCTCCACCGTTACCCAACTCTGAGTTGAAGTAGCTCTTGAGTAGGTCGTCCACACCATTCTGGAAAGCTAGGTCAACCGTTAACTTGATGTTGTTTCCTTTGCTTCCTTCTTCGACATTTTCCACACTTTCCATATTTCCGTGTTTGTCGAGGTGGATTTCTTTGACGGAGCGTTTGCCTTGAAGAACATCTTCATATTGCTTTTCAAGATAGGAAGTTCCCACTCGGTCATTGAGAGAATACCCTTTTTTGAGATAGGCATCAACTTCCTCTGCTGGAAGTCCTGACTTTTCATTTGAAACGCTACCGACGATTGTCGATAAAGATGTATCCAGTACTTTACGATCCCATGAGGTTGAAATGCTGATACCTGGTAATTCCTTGGACGCTGATGCAACGAGAGCAACTTGGGTATCATCTAAGGCATCCGTAGAAATGGTTCCTGTCGCAAAATTTTCAACAGCATTGAGCTGACTAAAGAGATAGATTTCCTTTTTCTGGTCATCTGTATAATTAAGTTGACTCACGTCAATGCTTTCAACCGCATTATTGTAAAGTGTCGCTTCCGATAAGCGGTTCCCATCTGAATCCAGGCGTTTATCGCTTGGCAAGGATTCGACTGTTTTTTTGTAAATATCCTGATCCGCCAAGTAATAATCTGCAATCTGTCGATCAGTCAGATCAGGGGAGGTTACATTTACATATGTGAGAAGTTTCTTGGCTGTCTCCTTCAATTCAGTTGCAGTCATTTTATTGTTTCGTGTGAAAGAAACAACCTGCTTGACAGTGTTTTCTACCAAGGGTTTCCCTGCCGCATCATAGATCTGTCCACGAGCTGAACTAGTTGTTACCCTTGTTTGGCTGGCTGAGGTCAATTTTGTTTCATAAAAATCCTTATTGAGCACCTGCATGTATAACAATCGACCAATAATGGCCATAAAGAGCAGGATGACAATCGCAAATAGTAAATTAAGCCGAATCGGAATCGAATGGCTATTAAATTTTCTCATACAACTAAGACTCTTTTCTAGAAAAATTCCCGATTTCCACCTTTATTTTCCCTAAAATAATAGAGCAAACAGGTGAAGCTCAGTACATTTCATTGTACCATATTTTACGGAGAAACTCTTGGAAAAGTCGAAGCATTTTTTGACTTTTAATTGAAAATGCCTTTTTATTTGGTTATCCTATTTTCTATGATATAATGATAGTGATAGTTAGGAAAGCGTTAACTTTTAAGACTTTGACTCATAAAAAGGAGCCTCATGAACAAGCCAGATATCGCAACCATAATCGACCTCCATTTTGAAGAATTAACCGAGCTCGAGCAAGAAATCGCTCGCTATTTTTTGCAAGCTGAAACAATCCAAGATGATCTCTCTTCTCAGCAAGTTACCCAGAAATTACATATCTCCCAAGCAGCCTTGACCCGCTTTGCCAAAAAGTGTGGTTTTACAGGCTACCGAGAGTTCGTCTTTCAATACCAGCACCAGTCTAGTAAAGCGGACACTCATTCGCACAAACACAGTCCTTTGACCAAACGTGTTTTGCGAAGCTACAGTATCATGCGAGAACAAACACAGGATTTGATCGACGAAGAACAACTGGAACGCGTCGCTCAATTAATCGATAACGCAGAACGAGTTTACTTTTTTGGGACGGGAAGTTCTGGTCTGATTGCCCGTGAGATGAAACTGCGCTTTATGCGTCTAGGTGTTGTCTGTGAAGCTTTGACCGATCAGGATGGCTTTGCGTGGACGACCAGTATCATGGATGAAAATTGTCTGGTACTTGGTTTTTCCCTATCAGGCACTACCCAATCCGTCCTCGATAGTTTGTTGGATGCCAAGGAAATGGGTGCCAAAACCATTCTCTTTACCAGTGCTCCAAATAAAAATAGTCAGGCCTATACCGAAACAGTCCTTGTCGCAAGCCATAGTCAATCTTCTTACATCCAGCGTATTTCCGCTCAACTCCCTATGCTCATTTTAATAGATTTGATTTATGCCTACTTTTTGGAAATCAATCGCGAGAGCAAGGAAAAAATCTTTAACAGCTATTGGGAAAATAAAAAACTCAATGGCTATCGTAGACAAAAACGCGTTAGAAAATCCTAGTTTGGTTGAGCCAAACTAGGATTGTTTTGTCTTGAAATGATAGTAGGCACATAGGTAGTCTTTCCAATCTTTCTCTTTGTGCTAATGCCTTTTTTATCTGGGCTTTTCAGTTCTTCCTTAAATTCTCCTTTCCATTTTTGAATGTTTGACATCAAAAAAAGAAGTAGCGACTATGTGCTGCTTTTACTTCCTCTCTTTAATTTTATTTAATCGTTTTGCTTCGACAAAGTGAGATTTAGATTTTAACCCTTCAGGAAAATAAAACGAGCTATTCTTCAGAAGTACGTTATATAAGATTATAGTTTAATGCAAAGTGTAGCGATATAATCATTTCCATAAGGTGACAATCGATGCCTTTTATCACATGATTCATAAAAATCGATCATAGCGAGACCGTTTTTTAGTTGTCCTCTAATCTGACTTTCTAAGGTATGGCTAAATTCATATCCATATTCTGGATTGATGGTGATTTTGCCTTCCTCTTCAAGCTCTCTTGAATTAAAAGGGAGTGAAAACTTTAAAAGCAATTCCTCATCGGGTTTGTCCCATACAATGTCAGCATCATACATGTAGATCCAAGGATTCATAAATCCGACCATTAAGAGTCCACCCTTTTTCAATACGCGAGAGGCTTCTTTATACATGTTTTCTAAATCTTCTATATATACATTTGAAACTGGATTAAAAATAATATCAAAAGTTTCATTTTCAAATGGAAATGGTTTTGTCATATCGCTTTGAACCGTATTGATTTTTAAGCCTTCTCTTTTAGCAACCAACTCATCTCTTTCTAATTGTGATTTAGAAAAATCCATAATGGTGACATCATAACCTTTTGCAGCAAAAACGGGACCCTGCTGTCCACCACCACAAGCTAACCCTAATATCTTTTTCCCGTTTGCTTTTTCAAACCATTCTATCGGAACTTTTTTCCCAACAGTTAAGGCAACAGAAATTGGATGCTTTCTAACTTCTTCTAATTCTTCCTGTGTCAATGGCTCAGTATAGTCATTTTTTACATTATTCCATCTATCTTCATTTAATTTTATATAATTGTTCATCTTACAATCTCCTCGTAATTTTATATGATTTCGATTTCAGGTGAATCAGTTGCCATTACATTTTCTCACCTCTAGAAATTCTAATTTGTCAATTTTTCATCCATCTCATTATATCATTTTTCCACATTTTCCCATTTACTCAAGCTAAATATCAATTCAATGGATGATAGAATTGCTCTCGCCTTGTAGTTCTTTATCTCGGCCTAACCTTTCATTCAAGGTGGTTATTTTCTCCTAGTTTCTCACGATTACCTCCTTTGGCTTAAATTTTTCAATAAAAAAAGAATTAAGCAAAACAGTTTTCACTCGAGTAGTGATTCAGTGTTTTTCTTAATTCTATAGCTCCAAACTAGGATTGTTTTGTTTTGAAATGATAATAGGCTCCCAACATCCCTGCTGTGTTTTGGTGATGGGCAAATTCTAATCGTGTTTTTTCAGCTAGGCTTGGCACCAAGGCCGCCTTCAAGGCTGTGCGGATCTTCGGTTTGAGGATAGCCTCTTGCCCCATGATCCCGCCACCGAGAATGACCACTTCTGGATTGGCAACGTAGCAAATATTTGCCAGACCTTTTCCTAAATAGTCTACCATGCGGTCAATACCAGCCATACAGATCTTGTTTCCTTCAGTAGCTTCCTTGAAAATGCGTCGGCCATTCCACTGATCAACTGAGTCACCATGAGCTGCTGCTACATATTCTACCAGGGCTGTCGTAGAAGCAAGATCCTGAAAAGCTCCATCCTGCATGTGCATATAACCAACTTCGCAGGCTGAATTACTAAATCCATGGAAGACCTTCCCACCCATAATCAAGCAACCACCGATACCGGTTCCAATGGTCAAGCAAAGAGTGACACTCGCTCCCGTGCCTGAACCAGATACTGCCTCAGCCAGACCTGCACAATTGACGTCATTCTCAATCTCGCAAGGAATATTAAAACTCGTCTCGATTTCCTTCTTGAACTGGGTTCCTGCATAGTTGGGAATCTGAGGACCAGCGTAGAAAATTTCCCCCTTATCAGGATCCACCATTCCTGCAGAAGAAATGGCAACACCTGCTACTGGGCCTTTTTCTAAATAGCTGGCTACGATATCTTTTGTCTTTTGTAAGATATGAGGTCCACCCTTATGCGCCTCGGTTGGCATTTCATGCGATTCAACAAGTTGGCCTTCTTGGTCAATCAAACCATATTTGATGTTGGTTCCACCGATATCAATTGCAACGTAGTGTGTCATAAATACCTCCTTATGGATTAGAGGAAGCGCTCCTTGGTTTCACGAATCAAGGCTGCAGCTGCTTCTACAACTGGACGATCTTCTTCAGTCACTGGCGTCAATGGTGAACGAACTGATCCAATGTTAAGTCCTTCATTGATCTTCAAGACTTCTTTGATCACACCGTACATATTTCCATGTGCAGCAGTCAATTTACCAATGATCGCATTGATAGCGTACTGCAATTCACGCGCTGTTTCCAAATCTTTTTCAGCAATCAACTGATTGAGTTTCAAGAAGAGTTCTGGCATTGCACCATAAGTACCACCAATACCAGCTTTGGCACCCATGAGGCGACCACCTAGGAATTGTTCATCTGGGCCATTGAATACGATGTGGTCTTCTCCACCAAGGCTGACAAAGGTTTGGATATCTTGAACTGGCATAGAAGAGTTCTTAACACCGATAACACGAGGATTCTTCAACATTTCAGTGTAAAGGCTTGGAGTCAAAGCAACACCTGCTAATTGAGGAATGTTGTAGATAACATAGTCTGTGTTTGGAGCTGCAGAACTGATATCGTTCCAGTATTTAGCAACTGAGTATTCTGGCAAACGGAAGTAAATCGGTGGAATCGTTGCAATGGCATCTACACCCAAACTTTCTGCGTGGCGAGCAAGTTCCATACTATCTTTGGTATTGTTGCAGGCAACATGGGCGATGATAGTCAATTTTCCTTTGGCAACTGCCATGACTTCTTCCAAAATCAATTTGCGATCTGCCACACTTTGGTAGATACATTCACCAGAAGAACCATTGACATAAAGACCTTGAACTCCTTTATCAATGAAGTATTGAACCAAAGCACGTGTGCGCTCTGGGCTTACTTCTCCTTGATCATCGTAACATGCGTAGAAGGCTGGAATGACACCTTCGTATTTTTTCAAATCTGACATAGATTTTCTCCTAAGATTTCTTTTTTCTGCTGAGAGCAGTTCTATTTTTTACAAGTTTAGTATACACCTTGTGAAAATCGCTTTCAATATCTTGTATACACTTAGATTTTAGTTTCTACTTGTATTTTAGAAACTATAACGATTGAAAGTAGTTTCAGAAAGATCTCATCCTACTGGTATTTTGCGAAAATTTTCTCCATCAATCCTACTTGGAGAAAGACTAGCAAACCAAAACCAAAGAGGATAAAAGCTGACCCACCCAAAAGGAGAGTGAAGGCGGATAGATAAAGAACCATCACAATAAGAAAGAGAATGGCTAACATGAGGAAGAACCATGGAAAGTTAAAACTTGCCAAGATAAGCCCTTTTTGCAGCACTTCTTTCCAAGACAAATCATAGCGCGCAGCGATGGGATAGCTAGCCAGCATCACGAGAGTGAGGAAGATGAGAATCCCCAAACAAATTGCTTTCACAATCTGGAAAGGCAAAGCAGTCTGTCCCCAGAAGAGATAGAGGTCTAGAAGGCTTAATGACACAATGCCCAACTCTAACAGACCCAACTGAAGCCCCAGTTTCAGATTTTGCTTGAAGGCCCTTATATAAGTTCTAAAGACTGGTACCCGTCTGCTTCTCTTAATCTCGAACATAGTCTCATAGAGGCTGATTTTCGCCACTCCAATCGTCACGATGGGCAAACAAGAGACGACAAAAAGAAGATTGACTGCCACAATATCCAAGACCTTCTCACTGAAACGCATGAGAAAATTATCTGTATCAAATGCTGCCTTGATAAGGCTTACTCCTTTTTGTGCCATGTTTGCTCCTCCTGATTCTTTTAATCAATCAAAATTTTAAAGAGATACTTGCGAACCTTTTCTTCCATCCCTGCGTAGCCATTTGGCTGGTGTGGTTCTCCGGGGAAGAAAATCGCAAAATTGTGATAGCCCAACAAGATTGGGTAGCGTTCATGACAATGGACAAAACCAATGTCGCTCACTTCGTCGAATGCTACTGCCTCGTCTTTGATACGTGAACCGTAGCTCGAATATTCATGTCCTTCTACCAGCAAATGCAAGTCTGCATAGTTCTTATGGTGCTCAAATTGATCATTTTCAGCTTGATTGAGGACATTTTCCTGAACAACTAGAAAGACCTTGTCCCCGTCAATCTCATACTTACCGAGTTCGAAAGAATCCTTACGGTGCTGATAGAGATAGTCGATAGCCTTGTCTAGATTGGGATGGATTCCTTTGTAAAAGGCGATGTTTTTCAAATCGTCAAAAATCATACTGTTTCCTTCGTTTCTGATAGTTACTATTTTTCAGTTTCGAATTATCCTTTCTCTATTTCCCTGTAATAGTGCGGACGGAAGCAAATTCCTTCGGAATTTCATTCCTAATTTTTGAGCCTTTCACTCCTTCATCGTCAGTCTCAAAAATTCCGTCTAAGATAAGCGTTAATTGCTTATCTTAGATACCACTAAAGCGGGAAATAGTTACCCTAAAACGAACCTACTCTAACTAGTATCATGAAAAGAGTTCATTTTTAAGTTTATAAGTGTCTGACAAAACTTCACGAAGTAACTGCATACTCTCCATTTTGTAGACACTTATAACTCTATATTTCCATGGCATGTCAAGACCACTTCTGCAATCTTGATACACTAATTTACTTTTCTTAACCTTTGACCGCTCCCATAGTGATCCCTTGAGTGAAGGATTTTTGGAAGACAAGGAAGACGGTTACGATTGGCACTGCTGCAAGAGCTGCACCTGCCATGATCAAACCATAGTTGGTTGCCATTTCGGCCTGCATGGTCGCAACCCCGAGTGAGATAGTCAAGTTTTGACGTGAAGTCAACATAACCAACTGCATGAAGTAGTCGTTCCAAGTATTGATGAAGGTAAAGATTGCAAGGGCTGCAAATCCTGGCTTCACGATAGGGAAGGCTACGCTCCAGAAGGTACGAATCTCACCACAACCGTCGATTTTAGCTGATTCAAGCAATTCTGTTGGGATGTTTTCGCTGAACTGTTTCATAAGGAATACCCCAAATGGCCATCCGATCAAAGGCAAGATAACTGCCCAAAGTGTATCGTGAATTCCCATGAAATTGACGATACGTACCAATGGTACAAGGACAACTTGTTTTGGAAGTGCCATGGCAGCGATAAAGACTGCAAAGAGGATGCGTTGACCATAGAAACGTTTCTTAGCCAAGACATAACCTGCTAGAGAAGAGGTTACACAGACTAGGAACATAGTTACTAGTGAGATAAATACAGAGTTCCACATCCACTGCATAGCAGGGTTTTGCACCATGAGTTGTTGGAAGTTCTCCATGGTTGGCATTTTAGGGAACCACTGTGGCGGAATCATAATGGTATCAGGCTGTGATTTGAAGGCCCCTGTCAAGATCCAGTAGAATGGAAAGATGAACAGTACGGTCAACAAGAGCAAGATAATCGTTGAAATAACAGTGAAAGCTGTTAAAGGTTTCTTTTGTGTAGGTTGCATAACTGTCTCCTTTCTTTAGTATTCTACGTCGTTTCCGAGGATCTTGAATTGAGCAAAGCTGACAATGGCAATCATCACGGCCAAGAAGACACCGATGGTATTGGCATAGCCGTACTCTGTCAATTGGAAGGCTTTTTCGTAAAGGTAGTACATCAAGGTACTTGTTGAGTAGTTTGGACCACCAGAAGTCAAGAGCTGAATCAAGGCGAAACATTGGAAAGAGTTGATGGTTGTAATGATCGCGATGTAAAGAGTTGTTGGAAGAAGGCTAGGCCATTTGATCTTCCAGAAGACTTGAAATTCAGTCGCACCGTCAACACGCGCTGCTTCAACAAGTGAGTTGTCAATATTCCCCATTGCAGCGATATAAAGGATAATCGGTTGACCAACAGATGTTGTCAAAAGGATGATCATAATCGCTAGCAAAGCCCAGTTTTTGTCACCCAGCCAAGAAATGTTTTGGCTGATGATGTGGCTTGACTTAAGGACAAAGTTTAGAATCCCTGATAGGGGGTCATAGATCCATTTCCATACAACCGTTACGGCAACACTACCTGTAACTACAGGAAGGAAGAAGACGAAACGATAGAAAGAACGGGCAATGGCATTTTGATGATAGGTTTGAGATGCTACAAAGAGCGAGAAGAGAACCACAATCGGAACAGATCCAATAACCAGGATAACGGTATTGATCAAAGACTTCACAAAGACAGGGTCTTTAAACATGCGAATGTAGTTGTCCAAGCCCACAAACTCAAATTTCGTCATGGAGTAGTTAAAGAAACTTGTAATGAATCCCATAATCATAGGAGCCAAGACAAAGATGACAAAGAAGAATAACACTGGTGCTAGGAAAGCGTAGGAAATCACTGTTTCCCGCATACGAATTTTATTGACTTTCACAGTCGGCACCTCTCTTTCAAATAGAATAGTTTTTGATTTTCTTGAACTGTTTTAAAACCAAAATGAAATTTTTTAAGATTCGCTTATGTAAGAACTTCATTTTAGTTTCGTGACAGTTCCTACCATTTCAAACAAAAGTCCCCCTTTTCTTACACCATAGTGCACAGGGAAAAGGGGGGAATCAATCTGACTTAGTGCTTATTGTTTTGTAGCTTTTTTGATAGTTTCGTTAGCTTTTTCAGTGAAGGCTTTCAAAGCATCTGCTGGTTTTTCGTCACCATTTGATACAGATTGCAACATTGGGAACCAAAGTGTTCTCATTTCAGCAAATCCATCGATAGTGTTGTAATATGGTGAGTAGTATTTAGTCCAGCCACTGATTGTTTCCATACGTTTGTCTTCATAAAGTTTGCCAAATGAAGTACGAACTGGGAAGGCACCTGTACGAACTACGTCTTTAGGACCCCATTCTTTGTCATCTGCGATGAATTGAACGAATTTCTTAGCAGCTGCGATTTTCTTATCGTCTTTGTTGTTAAATACTGCAAATCCGTTTACAAGGTATTCAAGAGATGGTTTACCAGAGTCTGATGGGAATGGTACTTCAACCACATCTACCTTACTTGCTTCCAAGAGTTTCGCTTGGATACCGTTTTGAGCTGGTGCCCAAAGGATTGTGTATGAAGTTTGACCGTTGGCAAAGTTTTGGATGTCTGCTCCACCGTCAAATTGTGAACCGTTGTTCAACAAACCGTCTTTAATCCAGCTAGCAGCTTTTTCAAGACCTTTGACGAATTTAGGATCGTCTGTTGTATATTTGGTTACGTCTTTGTCTGTTACAGAACCGCCATAAAGGTTTGCGATGAAGGCACGTGTTCCTTGGTCTCCCCCTTGACCAGAACTGAACAATGAACCTGGTGTATATCCTTTATCTTTAAGCGCTTTCAAAACTTTTTCAAAGTCATCAGTTGTCCAACCTTCTTTTACAAGGTTTGCAACTCCTGCATCTTCCAACATTTTCTTGTTCATAGCCATGTAGAATGGAGCTGAACTGATTGGATACATGTAAGCTTTGTCTCCAGCCTTACTTGCTTGTACGATGTTTTCGTTGTTGACATCTTTGACGAATTCGTCTGTGAAGAGGTCGTTCAACTCAGCCAATTTACCGTTTTTACCGTATTGGATGATACGTCCTGGTGCGTCAAAGAGTACGTCTGGCGCTGTTCCCGCTTCGATAGCTGTTGTGATCTTTTCTGGACCTGACTTGAAGTCGATGGTTTCCAATTTCACTTTTACATCTGGATTTGCTTTTTCAAAAGCTTCGATGATTGATTTTTCATAAGTTCCAACACCGTCACCAGTTTTTTCTTGTGTGAAGACTGGGAATGCCCACCAAGTGATTTCTGTTTTTCCGCTATCGCTACTAGAGCTTCCAGCATCTTTACTTCCACCAGAGTTACCACAAGCCGCAAGGCCAAGAATCGCAGCACCCGCAAGTACTGTACAAGCTAGTTTTCTAAATTTCATTTGTATTCTCCTAATTGATAAGCGTATCCATATTGGATAATGAGTTCTTTATATTTGTATACGTTTTCATTTTGTCCGACGCATCGACCACTCTCCTCTTTTTTGAGATTGTGTTATTTTAGACCGGCAACAAAGCGTTCCGTAATCTCTTTTGGTCTAGTGATAGCTCCACCAACAACGATACCTCGCACTCCATATTCAAGGATTTGCTTAGCTTGTTCTGGTGTATGAATTTTCCCTTCAGCGATGACATCCACACCTGCTTCACACAGTTTTTTGATCAGTTCAAAGTCTGGACCATCTACCTTAGGACTATAAGAGGTGTAACCTGATAGGGTTGTTCCAACAAAATCAATTCCTGCTTCAACTGCTGCTATACCCTCTTCAAACGTGCTAGTATCAGCCATTAAGAGTTGATGCGGATACTTTTCTTTGACTTGTCGAATAAAGTCTTGAATTTCCAAACCGTCGTAACGTTCACGTTTGGTACAATCCAGAGCAATGACCTCAATATCGAGTTCAGCCAATTCATCCACTTCTTTCATAGTAGCTGTAATGAATGGCTCCTGTGGCGGATAGTCACGTTTGATAATCCCGATAATCGGGAGTTTCGTAACCTCCTTAATCTCCTTGATATCGCGAACACTGTTTGCTCGGATACCGACTGCTCCACCTTGCTCAGCCGCTTTGACTAGCAAGGGAATGACTCCTCCCGCTTCTGTATAAAGCGGTTCGTGAGGAAGTGCCTGGCAAGAGACAATGATTCCATCTTTGATTTGTTCAATCAAGGCTTCTTTGCTGATCTGTGGCATCCTCTTTCCTCCCTTTCTTGTTCTTATGGGCTTATTATATATCATTTGTTAAGCGCTTTCAATAGCTTGTGGTAGAATAGATTTCAGTTTCAAAACTATTTTATAGAACAGACTATCCTGAAAGTAGTTTCAGACTTCTTATGATTTTGAATCAACCTGAATGTCGTCAAAAAAGATAGCAGGCTGAAAAACCTGCTACCTCTTCTGAGACCTACTCAAAAAGCTTTTACTTATTATTCTTTTCTCTTCTTGCCAAATGCAAACAAGGATAAAAGAACACCTGCAAGACCAAGGGAAATCAGTGAGTTTGTTTCCTTGCTTCCCGTATTTGGAAGTTCATCTTGTTTAGCTGCTGGCGCTTGATAGGTCACATCTTGGCCTAGAGACAATTTGTTGTCTGCAGCTGCTAATACTAGATTAGTGTCTCCCTTGTACTCTGGCACTTCATGGACTGCTGCCTCAACGCCATTGACACCACCCTTATACTCTGGCAGGTCATTTGAAGCTGCCAAGACAAAGTTAGCACCTCCTCTATATTCCGGAAGCTCGTTTGAGGCTGCTAGAACTGCATTGACTCCACCCTTGAACTCTGGAAGTTCATGGACTGCTGCCTCAACAGCATTGACTCCACCAGTGAATTCTGTTTTTTCTACTGTTGGAGCTGGTTCTTCACCTACTGTTGCCAATGGTCCAGTGTACTCTGGTATCTCTGCCACTGGGGTTTCCTCTGCATTGACACCACCTGTGAATTCAGGTTTTTCAACCGTTGGAGCTGCTTCTTCACCTACTGTTGCCATTGGACCTGTATACTCCGGAACTTCATGAACCGTTGCTTCCTCTGCATTGACACCACCTGTGTACTCCGGCACCTCATGGATAGCAGCTTCACTGCCATTAATACCATCGCTTAGTTTAGAGCCAGCTAAAGAAACTGGTAAATTGTGCATGCTTTCAATTGCACCCTCAGCTAGACCTGTAATTCTTTGACCCATATCCTCTGGATCTATTGTGAATAGGAGAGTTTTTGTATCGTACTGGGTCATAAAGGTTGCTGTCTTGCCATTTGCCAATTGAAGGGTCGGAGCCTTGTTGACCAATACTTCCGAATCGAACTCCATGGCAATAATACCTGGCCATTTTTGGATAGCATATTTTACTTTTGCTTCTTTAGGAGAAATTCTGTCTCTGCTTAAGAAATCCCAGTTGAATTTCTTATAGGATAAAGTATAATCGTTTTGATTGCCATCCGCATGTTCATAAAGCAAACCATATTCGCCATTTCCGAGTTCTTGGAGTGAGTTGTAAGCAAACTTACCACTTTGTATAGGATTGTGTTTCAGCCATGTCAACTCACCATTCTCCTCAACACGGGCCAGGTGAACCAAACCATTGTTGCGTCCAGGACCACCAGCATTGCTGAGTAGAATGTATTCCTTTCCTTCATGCATGGTGTGAATAGCGGACATTTGAACATAAACGTCTTTTACTTGAGGATAACGTTTGATTTCCTTATCCCACGTTGCTCCCCCATCATGACTGGTCGCAACCTGAAGATCACCAGTCAACCCACGCATAAAGAGCTTGAGATCCCCATTATTCAACTGAACAACAGTCGACTCCGTATTTTGGGCGCCTGGATTATTCATGGTTGAAGAATGAATGGTTTGGTTGCCTACTGGACGGTTATCATTAACTGCTTCCCCTGCTTGCCATGTTTCACCATGATCATCTGAATAAATTACACGAGATGATTGTGAACCATTTAGGTAGGAAACGTTGTTTGTTGTATAAACTGGAATCACCAATCTTCCCTTATGAGGTCCTGTACGTAAGGCAATCCCAGTACCAGGTCCAGTTCCTAGGAAGTGCATCCAATCTTTCCGAATCCCATGAGTAATATCTTTTGGTGCAGACCAAGTCTTCCCATCGTCATCACTGTAGGACATCCATAGGTAGTTGGTATTGGAAACTCTAAAAATATTCTTTTCGCTATATTCAAAATAAATATTTCCGATTAGCTCGTTCCCTTTATACAAATCTCCCTTATCGCTATAGGCTGGTTTTTTAGGGTCAACGACAACACGATAATCTGTCTTTCTATTTTGAGGATCGAAAACCTCTCCGTTTTCTCGAATCGTATAGCGACCTGATTCTCCTTGCTTATATAAAACTTGATAAACTTTATCTCCCACTTGTTCATAAGCTTTCGGAGCTTGCCCCGGCAATGAAAATACTGCCTTACTTTCAAGGAACATGTCATAAATTGCAAAAATTCTCTTTGTTTCAGGGTCTTGCACCAAGGCCATATCAATATTAACTGGAGATGGCCAATCTGCATGTTTAGCGTGCTCATTGTCACGAGGATTTGAGATTACGATTCGGTCTCCCCATGTTTTTCCATTATCTGAGCTGCGACGAACAACCATCCCAATATCTCCCCAGTCAGAATGGTGCAAACGTCTTTCATCCGTTCCTGCAATCAGCGTTCCTTTATCTGTCTTGAGAAGAGCTGGGATACGATAACTCTTGATACCATCTTTATTTGGTTGATTGTTCCTACCACCTTCAAATACGTCTTCTTTCTCAGTGACTTTTGCTCCCTCAGGAAGTTTCTGTTCCAATTCACCTCTTTCAAATAATTGACTTCGTGTTTGAACTTCATCTGGGCTTAAAGCACGATCGTAAACGGTTAGGTTTCGAACTTGTAGGTTTGATGCCCAAACTGTTTTATTGCCCCGTTTGGTTGCTCCAAGTTGAGCTTGATTAACATCTGGCATATCTTTAATGAAGTTACCAGATTTGAGACTTGTTCGAGATAAGACACCGTTCACATAGAGACGAACTCGACCATGAGGTAACTCCGCTGTCGGTTGTTCGACAGTAAAGGTCACGGAATTCCATTGTCCAGGGCGAACTTTCAAAGGGGCATCTGTATACTTATCATAGAACTGCTCTCCGTTAGCGCCACGCCCTTCAATAAGAGCTGTATTATCAAGGACCGACATAGTAAAATACTCATTTTCCTTGGTGTCACTGGATACAGAGAAGAGATTGTAAAAGCGTGGAGATGATGCATCTGGTTTGAACTCCATGTGAACTGTAGCATTTTGAAGTTTCTTTAGTTTATCTAGTTCACTTGATAAATCAACTCTCTGACCATTTGCTGCATTGGTTTCAACATCTTCTTTTTCAAGGACAGGATTAGCATTTTTTAAATCTCTTGAGTAATAATCACGAGGAATCGCTCCCTGATCCTCTGATTCCTCTTCCTTATTTGCTTCTTCTGTATGGGTTTCCGTAGAGGATGGGGTTTCTGATTCTGCACTCTCATTTTTTTTCAAATGATCTTGGTCCACCTCAACACCATTGTCTTGAGCTGCTGCCAATTTGCCAGCCAAATCCTTATCCAAATGAGCAAGATCTCCCGAGGACACTTCTTTTGGTAACTCTGATAAACCTTGACCAGGTTCGACAGTTTCTGTATTGGCTCCTGCTGCATTGGCTTGCTCTTGGGCTAAGACTGGATTTACTCCAAATACTACTGTACCAATCACTACAGATGCCGCCCCAACTGCAAATTTTCGAATTCCGTATCGCTGTTTCCGATCTAAAGATTTGTAATTCATGTTTGTCCTTTCATTTTTCATAAAATAAAGCGCTTTCTTTTTCTTTAAAAATTTTTATTGTCTCTTCAAGAGACAAGTTTTACAAGAAAATATCCAACTTAATGAGAGCTCCCAATCCTCTCCCATTTTCTGCTGAGCCCGAGTTTTTAACCACCCGGCAGCCTTTTTCCTCCTTTCACAAGTGACTTTTCCTTTATTATACAATAAAGTCTTATATTTATATCTGTGTTCCTTCAGAATAGATTTTACTTTTGAGAATATTTTAATATTTTAAATTTTCTAAAAGTACTTTCAGGTTTTGGACATAAAAAAGAGAGCTCCGGGGGCTCTCTCATTCATTATCTTACGTACTTAAAAGGAATCTCACTACCACAGAGCCAGTTATAAATTTGGTCATTGACAAAAACATTCATGGCTTCGTGAGCATACTCTGGCATGATGCGATAGGCCTTCTCGCAGGTCAGACGGTTGTAAATAGCAAACTGGGTAATAGGATAGCAGACATCGTCATCCAAGCCCGTAATCATCTTGACCTCACCTTGAATGCGATGGGCAAGATTTTTCACATCGATATAGGCAAGAGTCGCCATGATTTCCTCCTCTGTTTCATGGAAGGGATCGTGAAACTTGAAATATCGGAAGAGTTCATCATAGGCTTCACTGGTATTGCCAATCTCAAGCACTCGTCTAAAGTCTGACAAGAAGGGATAGATGGCAACTGTTTTCCGAATCCGAGGATTGAGAGCAGCTGCAACCAAAGCTAAAGCCCCTCCTTGTGAGGCACCATAACTAGAAAGTCTTTTCTCATCCACCTGAGGCAGACTAGCAATAATTTCAACCAACTGGTAAATATCCAGATAAACATCCTTATAAAAGAGATGTTCACGACCTTCCACAGCACCACGGATAATATGACCCTTTACCGTATTTCCTAGCGGAGAGCGCAAGCCGTCTTGCGAATAGCCCGACTGGCCTCGAACGTCCATAGAAACAACACCGTAACCAGCCACGGTGAAGGCCAGCATATCGGCCCAGTCCCAACCACGTCCCATATATCCATGGAAATGGAAGATTAGAGGAACTTTCTCCTCACTCTTTGGAAGGACGACACGTGCATAAACCTTGCCTTCATTGGTTCCTTCAAAAGTGAGCTCATAGCAATTGACTTGGGGAATATGGAAATCTCTTTCCTCCAACTGGTAGGCTGGAAGAGATGAAACTTTTTTGATCTCTTCATCCCAGAAAGCATCAAAATCTTCTGGAACCTCATCCCGTCCTTTATAAGTCTTAATTTCTTCTAACAAAGCTGGATTTTTCATAGTATGCTCCTTTTATTTTGTAATCGCTATCATAACTCTAGCATATCTAGGAAGGCAATGCAAGAAAGAAAGATAAATAGAAAGTGATTTTAGATTCTCTTTCCTCAAACCTATCGTCTGAAAGTATTTTTAAAAATAAAAAGAGCGTTTCCGCTCTCTGTGTATCAATAGGTGCTAGCTCCTTTCTCTAGTTTGACGGTTTGGAATTTCTTTTGGTAGGTTACTTTAATCGTCATGTGAGAGTCCTCGTTTCTTTTTGATGACTCTAGTATAAGGCCCAAACCTAAAAGCTAGCTTATAGATTTCTTAGAAAAGGCTTAATCCAGATGTTCTCTTTTTTCTAGGTGGAGAGCAATCATGCGCCATTCTGGATCCTCTCGCCAACCTTCTATCGAACTAATGTAGCTGGCAACCTTTCTGGCTTCTTCTAAAATCGGAAAATCTTCGATAATATCAGCCACTTGAAACTCTGGAAGGCCTGACTGTCTGGTTCCGAAAATCTCTCCAGAACCACGCATTTTCAAATCCTCCTCAGCAAGGACAAATCCATTGTTGGTTTCTGTCATGATGCGCATGCGGTCCTTTCCAGAGTCCGTCTTGGGATTAGCTACAAGAACAGCGTAGGACTGCTTGTCACCCCGACCGACACGACCTCTGAGCTGGTGAAGCTGACTGAGACCGAACCGGTCTGCATCCATGATAATCATAACTGTCGCATTGGGAACATTAACCCCAACCTCAATAACCGTTGTCGAAACCAGAATATCCGTTTTTCTCTCTTTGAATTCCTGCATAATCTGGTCTTTTTCGTCACTCTTCATCTTACCATGTAAAAGAGCCACTTCAGCCTTTCCTGCAAAATGAGCTGTCAACTCTTCTGATAAGGCAATGGCGTTTTTCAAGTCCAGAGCTTCAGATTCTTCAATCAAGGGAGAGATGACATAGGCTTGAGAACCTTTTTGGATTTCTCCCTCTAACCAAGTCAAGACCTGAGGCAGCTGCTCATGCTTAATCCAGCGCGTCACAATCGGCTTCCGCCCTGCTGGCATCTGATCAATAATGGAAACATCCATATCTCCAAAGGCTGTGATAGCCAAGGTTCGTGGAATGGGTGTCGCCGTCATCATGAGGACATCTGGATTGTCCCCTTTTTCTCTCAGAATACGCCTTTGCCCCACACCAAAACGGTGCTGCTCATCGATGATAATCAAGCCAAGGCGAGCATAATCCACCCCATGCTGTATCAGAGCGTGTGTTCCGATAATCAAATCAGCCTCACCCTTGGCAATTGTCTCCAAGACTTCTCTTTTTTCTACAGCTTTCAAGGAACCTGTCAAGAGAGCCAGTTTCAAGTCTGGAAAAAGGTTTCGTAAACTCTCAAAGTGTTGCTCCGCAAGGATTTCTGTCGGAACCATGAGAGCCGCCTGGTAGCCAGCCGTCACCGCCGCAAACATGGCTAAGCCAGCGACCACCGTTTTTCCGCTACCCACATCCCCTTGCAAGAGACGATTCATGTGATGGTCGGACTTCATGTCGGTCAAAATTTCCTGCAAACTTTTTTCCTGAGCTTGGGTTAGGGCAAAAGGCAGATTTTCTTTAACGGCTGTCACTTTTTCCTGGGACCAATCCAGAACCAGACCGCTTCCCTGAACTCTATTTTCAGACTTGAGTGACTGCAACTGCATTTGAAAATAAAAGAGTTCCTCAAACTTGATACGGCGAAGGGCCTGCTTGTATTCTGCTAAATCCTTAGGAAAATGCATGGCACGAACGGCCTGACAACGGGACATGAGTTTGTATTTATCCAGTAAAGACTGGGGAAGATTTTCCTCAATCAAGAGATCCAATCCCTGATCAAAAGCTGTCTTGATGACCTTGACCAGACTGGCCTGACTGATTCCTTGAGCCAGACGATAAACAGGTTGGAGGTCATCCTCAACCTGAGCTAGAACCTTCATCCCAGTCAGACTAGCCTTGGCACGGTCCCATTTCCCAAAAACGGCAAGCGTTGCTCCCAACTCTATCTTATCAGCCAGATAGGGTTGGTTAAAATAATTCACCGCAAAAACGACTTCTCCCTGCTTGAGGCTAAAACGCAGGCGATTGCGCTTGAAACCATAATACTGGACACTAGCAGGAGTAACGACTTGACCAGACAGAACCGCCTTTTCACCGTCTTCCAGCTCCATCACCTGCTTGGTTTTGAAATCTTCATAACGGAAAGGAAAGTAGAGCAAGAGGTCTTGCAAGTTTTCAATTCCTAGTTTGGCGTATTTCTCTGCTGACTTTGGCCCCACACCAGGCAAGACATGTAAGGGTTGATGTAGATTCATGCTCACACTCCTTTCTTTTTAATAATATTCTCTCGGAATGCGGTCGCTGAGGAGGCAAACCACCTCATAGTTAATGGTTCCACGGTAGGTCGCTACCTGAGTTGCTGTGATTTCCTGGTCACCATCGGAGCCAATTAAGGTGACTTTTGTTCCTAGCGGGTAAACCTTAGGCAAACGAATGGTGATTTGGTCCATAGAAACTCGTCCAACGATTGGGCAAGCTTGACCATCTACCAAGACAGAGAAATTCTGCATGTCTCGTGTCCAACCATCCGCATAACCGATTGGCACAGTCGCGATGATTTGCTCACTATCCGCCTGATAAGTTGCTCCATAGCCCATGCAAGCTCCAGCTGGAACTGTCTTGACATGGACCAGGGAAGACTCCAAGGTCAAGGCTGGAGTCAAGTCATAAGGTAAGGCCAAGACCTCTCCACTTGGATTCAGGCCATACATAGCGTCTCCCATACGCACTGCATTGAAAATAGTCTCTGCATGCCAGAGGGTCGTTGCCGAATTGCTGGCATGAACCAGCTCTGGGGCTTCCTTCATACTTGCCAAAATAACTTTAAATCGTTCTAACTGGGTATTAAAATAGGTATCTGATTCTTCATCTGCAGTAGCAAAGTGGGTAAAAATCCCCTCAACACGAGCACCGTGTTGTTGGAGCAAGGCATGAGCCTGATCAGCCTCACTGGAATCTCGGAAACCAATCCGTCCCATCCCTGAATCAATCTTGAGGTGGACAGTCAAGCCAGATAAATCCGTCTCCCTAGCTAAGAGCGCTTGAATCCACTCCAGTCCAGCCACTGTCAATGTGATGTCGTATTCTTTAGCAAGAGAAACAGCTTCTAGCTCAGAAACTCCTAAAATGAGGATTTTCTTGCTAAGTCCAGCATGACGAAGTTCGATAGCTTCATCAATATTGGAAACACAAAATCCATCAACATCATCCTGAATAGCCTTGGAAACGGCAACAGCCCCATGACCATAGGCATTGGCCTTGACCACTGCCCACTTGAGCGTTCTTTCAGGGATATGAGCCCCCATTTGCTGAATATTTTGTCGAATAGCTCCCAGATGAATCAGAGCCTTGGTTGGTCTATGTGGGCTAGCTTTCATGATTTTCCTCCAAAATGACACTGGCTGTCACAAACTGATCTGTATGGCTGATAGACAGCCAAATCTTCCCTGAAAATGGTGCCTGACTAAAATAGGGAGCCCCTCGTTCATTGTTCAAAACTTCCAAATCCTGAAAGGTCAGTTTGCCAATACCAGTTCCCATAGCCTTGGAAAAGGCTTCCTTAGCTGACCAGCGGCCTGCCAAGTATTCGATCTGTCTGCGCCCTTTGAGACTGGTAAAATGCTCCATTTCTTTAGGGGTCAGCACGCGCTTGGCAAAGCCCTCACGTCGTGTAACTGCTTTTTCTATCGAAGCCAATTCTTCGATGTCAATTCCGTGTCCAACTATCATACTCATAAAAGGAGCTGAGATTCCCCCAACTCCATCCTTTTCACTTATTTTGTTAAGGTAGTATAAATTTCTTCTACCAAGGCTACTGTATTTTCCCAACCTAGACAAGGGTCAGTTATGGAGCAACCAAAGACCTCTGGTTGATTTTGGCGACCATCTGCTAGGTAAGATTCGATCATAAAGCCTCGAACCGTCTTTTTAATCTTTTCATTCCAGTCACGATTCAGCAAGGCTTGACGAACAATGCGAATTTGTTCCATATACTGCTTGCCTGAATTGTCATGATTGGTATCAATGATAATGAAGGGATTTTCAAGTCCCATAGTCTCATAGCGATTGATGGCATTTAAGAGTGTTTCATAGTAGAAATTGGGTTCATTTTTACCATATTCGTTCATGGCACCACGAAGGATAACGTGGGCCAAAGGATTCCCTGAAGTTTCCACTTCTTGGCCATGGTAAAGGAAGGTTTGCTTGTTTTGAGCTGCATAGATGGCATTAAACATGACCCCAAGGTTCCCAGATGTTGGATTTTTCATCCCAACCGGAGCATCAATCCCAGAGGCTACAAAGCGGTGTTCCTGGTCTTCCACTGAACGAGCACCTACAGCATGGTAGCTGACCAGATCATCAACCAAAACGAGATTTGACGGATAAAGCATCTCATCAGCTGTTGTCAATCCAGTTTCGGTAATCACTCGGTAGTGTAGCTGACGAACAGCCTGCAAACCATTGATGAGACTAGGCGCTTCGCTGGTATTTGGTTGATGAATCATGCCCTTATAGCCATCTCCATTGGTACGAGGTTTAGCCGTATAGACACGCATCACGATAAAGATTTTATCCGCAACTTTTTTCTGCAAGTCTGCTAAGCGACGAGCATATTCAAGCACGGCTTCTTCATTGTCTGAAGAGCAAGGTCCCATCACCAAAAGGATTCGGTCGTCCTCACCCGAGATGATGGCTGCCAACTCTCTATCGCGGGCTTCTTTCTTTCGCAAGGCTTCAGGTGACAACTGGGTCGCAGCCTTGATTGCTTCAATATCAATTTCTTGACCTTTTTCGATAAATGCCATCTTACTCTCCTAGCGTTTGGTAAATTTCGCGAACAAGTGCTTCTGTGTTGTCCCATCCGAGACACGGATCTGTAATGGACTTACCAAAAACCTCTGGCTCATTTTGACGTCCATCTTCTAGATAGGACTCAATCATAAAACCACGAACATATTTCTTGATCTTCTCATTCCAGTCACGGTTAATCAAGGTCTGACGAACGATACGGATTTGATCCATGTACTGCTTGCCTGAATTGTCATGATTGGTATCGATGATGATAAAGGGATTTTCCAAGCCCATCTTTTCATACTGATCAATGGTATCCATCAAATTGTCATAGTAGTAGTTAGGAATATTTTTCCCGTATTCGTTCAATGCTCCGCGAAGAATGGCGTGGGACAATGGATTCCCCGTTGTTTCCACCTCTTTACCGAGGAAAAGGAAACTCTGTTTATTTTGCGCTGCGTAAATCCCATTAAACATAACATTGAGATTTCCAGATGTTGGATTTTTAAATCCTGTTGAAAAGTCTGCTCCACTCGCTACAAAACGATGCTGTTGATCCTCTACAGAACGAGCTCCAACAGCCATATAAGAAATCAAATCATCCACCAGCGGAAGATTTTCAGGATAAAGCATCTCATCAGCTGTTGTTATTCCCGTCTCGGTAATCACACGATAGTGTAGTTGACGAACAGCCTTGATTCCATTGATCAAGCTAGGAGCTTCTGTCGCATTCGGTTGATGAATCAAGCCCTTATAGCCATCTCCATTGGTACGAGGTTTAGCTGTATAGACACGCATGACCATAAAAATACGGTCTTTGACCTCTTCTTGCAAAGCAGATAGACGCTTGGCATACTCGAGAACCGCCTCTTCGTTATCAGATGAACATGGTCCAATCACCAAGAGAATACGCTGGTCTTCCCCACGGATGATGGCTTCCAATTCCTGATCACGTTGATTTTTTCTCGCAAGAGCCGCTCCCTCTAATTTAGACAAGGCGCGAACTTCTTCAATGTTAATTTTAGGACTTTTAGCTTTAAATACCATGATTCATCTCCTTATAAAGCAAACGGACACCAAGCAAAAAATGATTTTTACCAGGTATCCGCCTGTATCTTATCTCATATTATTGTCTCTTACCATGACAGTTCTTGAATTTCTTACCTGATCCACATGGGCATTGGTCGTTTCGTCCGATTTGGCTCAAGTCCAAATCTTCTGGAAGGCTTGCCTGCTGCGCTGCAATATTACGAGTCGCAGTTGTACTGATATTGTGTTCAGTTTGCGGACGTTCTTGTTCATGGATTTGTGCTTTCATCATCAAGCGGGTCACATCGAATTCAATCGATCCAATCATGTCGTTAAACATGCGGAAACCTTCTGCTTGATATTCTACAACAGGGTTGTTTTGGGCATATCCACGAAGACCAACAGCATTTCGCAACTGGTCAAGGGCATCGATATGGTCTGTCCACTTGTTGTCTACAACACGTAGAATCAAGACTTTTTGGAATTCTTTCACTGCATCTTCGTCACGAAGCTTAGCAACTTGGCTGTCATAGACTTTCAAGGCACGTTGGAAAAGTTCATCTTTGATAGCTTGGTCTGACAGACCTGCAAGATCTGAACGGCTAATTGAATCTTCTGGAAGTAAGTTATACTTAGCAAAGTTCAAGATTGCTTCCAATTTTTCATCTTCTTTCGAACGAGCATGTGCATCCACGATACGTCCAATGGTACGACGGATCATAGCATGGATTTCTGGTGCCAAGTCACGATCTGCAGTAATGACATCATAGCGTTGCGCATAGATAATCTCACGTTGTTCACGCATAACATCATCGTATTGAAGGACTTGTTTACGAGTGTCGTAGTTGTTTCCTTCGACACGTTTTTGAGCTGCTTCAACTTGACGCGTTAACATGCGAGATTCGATGGCTTCATCAGACATGTTGAGTCGTTCAAAGACACCTTTCAAACGTTCTGAACCGAAACGTTTCATCAAATCATCTTCAAGAGACAAGTAGAATTGTGACTCACCTGGGTCTCCTTGACGCCCTGAACGTCCACGAAGCTGATTATCAATACGGCGACTTTCGTGACGCTCTGTACCGATAACACAAAGTCCACCAAGCTCACGAACCCCTTCACCAAGTTTAATGTCGGTACCACGACCGGCCATGTTGGTTGCGATGGTAACCGCGCCACGTTGACCAGCGTTCATGATGATTTGCGCTTCTCTGTAGTGGTTCTTCGCATTCAAGACTTCGTGAGGAACACCTGCTGCTACCAATTTCTTAGAAAGAAAGTCACTCGTTTCAACGGCAACTGTACCTACCAAGACCGGCTGACCTTTTTGGTAACGAGCTTTTACATCTTCAACTACAGCATTAAATTTTGCATCAAGACTTGCATAGAGAAGGTCTGAGTGGTCGATACGTTGGATTGGACGGTTGGTTGGGATTGGAATAACACGAATGTTGTAAATTTCGCGGAATTCTTCTTCTTCTGTTTTACCAGTACCTGTCATCCCTGCCAATTTCTTATACATACGGAAGAGGTTTTGGTAGGTAATAGAAGCTGAAGTCTTAGTCTCATCTTGGATTGGCACACCTTCTTTTGCTTCAATCGCTTGGTGCAAACCATCAGAGTAACGACGACCTTCCATGGTACGACCTGTAAATTGGTCAACGATCAAGATTTCCTGCTCTTCACTAACCACATAGTCGATATCGAGAATCATGATATAGTTAGCACGGAGAGCATTGTCGATAAAGTGAGTAAGAGCTACATTTTCAATGTCGTAGAGATTTTCTAGTTTGAAGTAGCTTTCAGCCTTGTCAATACCAGAATCTGACAAACCGATCGTCTTAGACTGAACGTCAATGATATAGTCATCCTGATCCAAGGATTTCACGAAGTGGTCCGCCATATGGTAGAGTTGGCTTGTTTCAACTGCGTTGGCACCTGAAACGATCAATGGTGTACGCGCTTCGTCGATCAAAATCGAGTCAACCTCATCGACCAAGGCATAGTTGAGTGGACGTTGTACCATGTTTTCTGCACGAACGACCATGTTGTCACGAAGGTAGTCGAAACCAATCTCTGAGTTGGTTGAGTAGGTAATATCGCAAAGGTATGCCTCTTTTTTCTCCATTGGAGATTTAGCTGCCAAGTTGATCCCTACTGACAAACCGAGCCATGAGTACAATTCACCCATTTCAGTCGCGTCACGTTCTGTTAGGTATTCATTGACTGTAACTACGTGAACCCCTTTACCTGCAAGGGCATTGAGGTACACTGGCATAGTCGCTGTCAAGGTCTTCCCTTCACCAGTACGCATCTCTGGAACGTCACCATGGTGAAGAACGATTCCCCCCATGACCTGAACCTTATAAGGGAAGAGCCCAAGGACACGTTTTGCAGCTTCACGAACTACTGCAAAAGCCTCATATAGCAATGAATCAAGGGATTCACCCTTGTTGTATCGCTCTTTAAATTCGTCAGTTTTCGCTTTTAGTTCTTCGTCTGACATTGCAGCCATTTGGCTCTCATAGTTAAGAACCTTATCAGCCATCTTTTCCAGACGACGAAGTTCTCCTTTATCATTTTCAATAATCGTTTTTAAAATATTAGCCATGATTTTCCTTACTTTTTATTCTGAATATTTTAGAATGTTCTTTTAATTTTAGCATATTTACCATTATTTTTCAAGAAAGAATCCTTAATTTACAACGGAAAAGGCCAGCTGAAATTCAGTTTTTTTTGCATCAATCTTCTGTGGCTACCTTTTTGTTTTTTGTTCGAGATGCATGCTTGATGATCCAAGCACAACTTGGACTTAGCTCCTCCTTTTGCCAAGTTTGAAGTATCTTTTCAAACTTATCAGGATCTTCCTTATACAAATCATTTAGATTATTGGCTACACTTTTTTGAATAGACTTATCTCTATCATCCTTTAGATTGGTCAAAATAGTGGTGAAATCCTCAAAATAATCCAACACCACGGTTTGTCTCTTAGCCCAAGGTAGACGGATACGCATGCACTCGCTAGCAAGTCTACGAACGCGTAAATTTTCATCCTGACTCCATTCTATCAGCAAGGCCATTGTAGCCTTAGGATAGCTAGCCAGTAAGGGTCTCATGGAAAATTCTCCCGTAAACCGCTTGGTTAGTTCCTTACTAAAAGCCGCGCTCAATTCAAATTCCTTGTCTCCGTATAGCTCTACATATTTGCCGATGGGCCAAAGCCAATAACCTTCCGAAAACATGCCTAAACCACCCTCTAGCTCAGGACCTAAAATTTCCTCAAAAACCTTGAGAGAGTCCTGATAAGATAGGGGGAGACATTCTTTGATACTTTTAGCCAAGAGTTCTTGACGCTGGCTAAACTCCAAATTTTCCAAGTCTTTTTCTAGCAAGAGCCTAAATTTTTGTCCATCAAAGGCAGGGGACGCTTCTTGCAACCGTCGACTCAAATCCCTAGCATAAGCCAAGTCATAATAATCCTTTACTTTTTTCGCCATTTTTAAATTCCTTAATCTTCTGTTTACGGAACTTATTATATCATACAGATCGCCCGTCAACAAAATCATTTTCAATTCTCAAACTATTTTGTCAAGAAAGTAAAAAGGACTAGAAGCTCGTCTAGTCCATCAATTTTTAATGTTTAATTTCCCAAAAATGCTGGCAATAAGCCAAAGTACAAAAAGAGATTAATCCAGAAGGCCAAGCAAAAGATGATGCCAAAGATAAGAAGACTGATTTTTTTAATCAGCACCGAGTATAGGATGGATAAAACTCCAAAAACCACAAAGAGTTTTTTCATAACGAAATAATATACTGAAACTCCTCCTATTTGCCAATTCCAAGGAAGAAAAAATATGAGGAACCAGAGAAAGCAAATCGTAAGGATATATCTCTTGTAGTGCGCTTCAAGAAAGGCTTTTGTTTTTTCCATAGCAAACCTCCATTTGAGTCACTGTATCTTCCCTTTTATTATACCAAAAAAACCTGGAAAAAGCTTTCCAGGTTCGGGTTTGAAATCACTAGTCATGCTAGAGAAATTCCTTTATTCATAGGCTGATTCACATTATTGACTTGATGAAGATGTTCCGAAATCGACCTTAGGAACTGTCTTAGCTTCTTCTGTTTCTTTGAAGGTTTCAGCTTCTTTAAAGTTCATCATATTCGCAAAGAGCACGGTTGGAAAACTTCTCAACTTTTGATTGTACTCAGCTGCGACTTTATTATAATCCTTGCGTGCTACAAAGATACGATTTTCACTTCCTGAAAGTTCCACCATTAGTTGCTCAACATTTTGATTGCTCTTGAGTTCTGGATAATTCTCCGTCAAGGAAATCAAGCGGGAAAGAGCAGAGCTCAATTCTCCCTGAGCCTTTTGGTTTTCTTCCGAAGTTACTGAGCTACTACCGATTTTAGCTCTAGCATCCGCAATCTTGGTAAAGACTTCGGTTTCATGATTCATTTGTCCTTTAACGGACTCCACCAAGTTACCAATCAAGTCCGAACGACGTTGGAGGGCTGTCGAGACATCGGCCTGAGCCTGCTCCACTTTAGTCTGTTCACCAACTAGACCATTATAGGTCGTCACTGCGGAACAACTTCCCAGAACTAGTAGTCCAAAGAAAATCGCTACTATTGAGAGAATTACTTTATTTTGTTTCATATCAAAACCTTAACACTTTCTTTTATCAACTTTTCTGAGAAAATACTCAGATTTTAAATCAATTTCCCAAACTTTGTTTTTATTTTTAATTAAGGAGTGAACTCTTGCAAAGGAGTCACCTTACTGTATGGAGAAATCGGTTTGAGCAATATATGATCACTCACCAGTCATCAGACGAACCACCGCCATCAAAGCCACCGCCGTCCCAGCCTCCAGATGAATCGGAGCCCGAGTCAGACCAAGAAGAACCTGAGTCAGACCAAGAGGATCCTGAGTCTGATGAGTCGCCGCCCCACCAGCCACCGCCAGAATCATCTCCACGTGAACCACGACCACCAAATAGAAATCCGATAATCATCACGATGAAGTAAATGAGAACTCCAAATACGATAACTCCGTCACTCGAACTGCTTTTTCGATGACGTCTCGAAGAACTACTCTCACCAGCATACCTTTCAAGTTCCCTTAAGCGACTAGAGTTGGTAGTATAGTCGTAACTACTTTTAGAACTTGAAGCAGTCGTACTCGATCCACTATAGAACATGTAGTTGAGATTATTGACTATTGAGAGAACACCCTTGTTATAGTCACCATTTTTAAAGTAAGGACGTGCTGTTGTCAAGAACCTGTGAGTCTGATAGTCAGTGATCTTACTGGCCACATTATTACTGGTTTCAATCCGTGATTTTCTATCTTGGACTGCTACTACAATCAAGACACCGTGCTTGTCTCCCGAGTAGCCAATCTTCCAAGCCCTAGCTGTTTCATTGGCTACAGTCTCGATTGTTTCTCCATCTAGGCTTTTCACAACGTAAACACCCATCTGGAATTTTTCTGATTTTTTACTATTGACATTATTCAATTCCCGAATCTGACTTATAGTCTCATCCGTTAAATAATGATCCGGGTCATAGATCCCGTACTCTGGTTTTTCAGGTGCTGTGAATGCTGACAAGAAGAGAAAGACCATCAGCAACCCAAGCAAGCGAACCAACAAACTATGTTTAAATAATCTGCTTTTTTTCATAATAACCTCCCTGATAAAGGAAAATTGATTTAAGGAATTATAGCATTTTGATTTTTACAAAGAAAGTGCATTTTCATTACAAATAGATTACAAAAGCTAGGAAAATGATTGAAATTTGATGACATATTCTCCTCCAATTTGGCAGGTTCTTTTCTCCCCTTTTAGTATAGAAAAAAGAAGACTATGAAGTCTTCTTTTAGTTTATTTTTGTAGAAAAACAAGCATGGTTTACTTTCGTTTTCTCGCGATCAAGTGAATCGGTGTTCCCTCAAAGACAAAGGCCTTTCGGATTTGATTTTCCAAGAAACGCAAGTAAGAGAAGTGCATGAGTTCTTCTTCATTGACAAAGATGACAAAGGTTGGTGGCTTGGTTGCAACTTGGGTAGCGTAGAAAATCTTGAGGCGTTTTCCTTTGTCTGTCGGTGTTGGGTTGATAGCAATGGCATCCATAATGACATCATTCAAGACTGCTGATGGAATCCGTGTGTTTTGACTCTCGCTAATTTGCTTGATCATATCAGGCAGTTTATGGAGACGTTGCTTGGTAAGAGCGGATACAAAGACAATCGGTGCATAAGGCAGATATTGGAACTGCTCACGGATATCTTCTTCCCATTTCTTCATGGTGTGGTTGTCTTTTTCAAGAGTATCCCACTTGTTGACCACGATAATCATCCCTTTACCGGCTTCATGGGCAAAACCTGCGATACGCTTGTCGTACTCACGGATACCTTCTTCGGCATTGAGGACCATCAAGACCACGTCAGAACGGTCAATGGCACGCATGGCACGCATGACAGAGTATTTCTCCGTATTTTCATAGACTTTACCAGACTTACGCATACCAGCTGTATCAATCATGGTAAACTCTTGTCCATCCGTATCTGTAAAGTGGGTATCAATGGCGTCACGCGTTGTTCCAGATACTGGACTAGCAATCACGCGGTCTTCTCCCAAAATAGCGTTAATCAAACTTGATTTTCCAACGTTAGGACGGCCAATCAAGCTAAATTTAATCACGTCTGGATTTTCTTCTTCAACTTCGTGTGGTAGATTTTCCACAATAGCATCCAGCACATCACCCGTACCAATACCGTGGACAGACGAAATTGGCAGGGGTTCGCCCAATCCTAGCGCATAGAAATCAAAGATATCATTTCGCATTTCAGGGTTGTCAACCTTGTTAACGGCAAGGATAACAGGTTTATGGGTTTTATAGAGTTTACGGGCTACGTACTCATCCGCATCTGTAATTCCTTCTTTCCCAGACACTACAAAGACGATGACATCCGCTTCTTCCATAGCGATTTCTGCCTGGTGCTTGATTTGTTCCATAAAGGGAGCATCGACATCGTCAATCCCTCCCGTATCAATCATACTAAAGGAACGATTGAGCCACTCACCCGTTGCATAGATACGGTCACGTGTCACACCCTCGACATCTTCTACGATTGAGATCCGCTCACCAGCGATCCGATTAAATAGGGTTGATTTCCCAACATTGGGACGTCCCACAATGGCAATAGTTGGTAAGGCCATGTTTTCTCACTTTCTACAATAACTTTTTCTGTTCTAGATTCTTCCGAGTTGAACTAGGTTCGGCTTGACCAAACTGCTCTGCCAAACGTTGACTCCAAGAGGTCGTCGCACGCGCACCAGCATAGTCTGCCTGAACTATGTCATAGTCCAAAATCGCTGCTACAGGCTGTTCTTGGTATTCTTCTTCAAATACCACTTGGCTCAAAGGTAATCTTGGTTTGACATCATGTTGTTGATCTGGCACACCGATGGCAATCCCAAAAACGGGGTAGGTATAGTCAGGCAAATTAAAAAGCTCTGCCACTTCTTCCGACTTGTAACGGACCAAACCGATAATCACACCACCATATCCCAGACTCTCAGCCGCAAGCAAGGTATTTTGCCCAGCAAGCGCAGCATCCACAGATGTGATGAGGAGACCTTCCACTCCTTGGGGTTGGAAAGTGTCCGTATGAAGGTTTACTCCCTTTTCAGCTCTGTTCAAGTCACCAACAAAAAGCAAAAAGGCAGCCGACTGGCGAATGGCTTCCTGGGGAACCAATTCATATAAAGCATCTTTCTTCTCTTGGCTGCGTACAAGAATCACAGAGTAGGATTGGAAATTTTTCCAAGAAGACGCCATTTGAGCAGCAGTCAAGATTTCATTTAAGTGCTCTTGAGAAATCTCTTGCTCCTTAAAGCGACGAACTGAAGTATGAGCTTTCATCAGTTTAATGGTTTCCGTCATCGGCGATTCTCTCCTTCTAGTCTTGTCTCCTCAGCCAAATAACGGATTCGTTCCATAACCCGTCTAGCTTCCCAAGTCTCATCATTTCCATTCTTTCCTTTGGCAAAATGTTTTTCCAAATCTTGGAAATTAAAGTTGGAAGTAAAGAAGGTCGGCAAATCTTCCTGCATGCGGTACTGAAGAATGACTTGAAGAATCTCATCACGCACCCAAGGTGTCGACTGCTCTGCACCAATATCATCCAAGACCAATACTTCTGCTAATTTGATCTCATCCACCAAGGTCTTCACTGATCCTTCACCGATGGCATTTTTCACATCAATGACAAAGCTTGGATAGTGGAGAATCGTCGTTGATGCTCCACGTTTTTCAGATAGGTCATGAGCTAAGGCCGCCATCATGAAACTCTTACCGACACCAAAATCTCCGTAAAGATAGAGACCTTTTCGGATACTAGGGTAAAGGTCAACAAAGGCATAGAGTCTCTCAAAAATCGGTAATCGTCCTAGATCATCCAGGTCAATCTGAGCCAACTTCGCTTTCTTGAGACTGGCTGGTAGATTGATCAATTTGAGACGATTCTTAATTGCAGCCTCTTTTTCTGCCGCGATTAGTTCTGGTGTTTCTTCATAAGACACATCCGCATAACCGTGATTCATAACCAAGATAGGCTTGTAGCCACGCGCTATATAGTCCGCATCCCCACGAAGAAACTTGTCACGTTCTGTGATATATTGGTTGAACTTGGAGATGCTACGATTCAACTCCTCTGGACTGAGGGATTCTTTCTGGATAAAAGCCGCCACATCTGGGTCTTTCATAATCTGCTGGACTAAGTCCTGATACTGAAAACGACTTGTCTGACGTTTGATAACGTCACCCACACTTTCCATCTAGTCTCCTCCTTCTTCTAATCGGGCTAACATTTCTTGTTTTTTACGTTCTAGTTCCAGACGAGTTTCCTCGCTGGTTTGATTTTTATATTCTGGATTGCTCCACTTGGGAACATTTGTCTTAGTCGAGCTAGTTTTCAATTTTTTGTCTTCTTGGCCTTTTTGCTGACGCTCTCGAATCCGAAGCACAGCTTCTTCTGCTGTCCGAATTTTTTGATAAGCATAGTCATTGGCGACCTTCATGGCATATTTCTCATTGACATTGGCCGAATCAACCTTGTTAAAGGTTAGAAGCAAGACGATATTGATGACTTCATCCAACAAGCCTAAAGACGCCATCTGGTGAAGGAGTTCTCTTTCACTTTGGGTGATGTTCCCCTTACGCGTTTGCTTGATTTCGGCTAAAAAGTGCAGGGGAGTTTTATTTTTGGCTTCCCTGATAATGGTCATTTCTTTGGGGCTAAAGTCAGAAGTAGCTGGTTTTTGTGCTATCTTTTCACGCATGCGTTTGACAGAAATAACCTGAGCTACAGCTGTCGCCTTAGCTAATTGATAGGTTTCAAACCAGGTCCATTTTTTTTCATCTGCAATGGCGAACAATTCCAAAACATCCGCCTGCTCGTCTTCAAAACGCAAGCCATCTCGAGCCATCAGACGCTGGAAATGTTCCAAGTCAAAATCGTTTTTTAACTTGCTTTTAGACTCGCTTGGGGTCACTTCTTCAGTCAGGGTTGGAAAGACTTGGCTCAAAGAAACAGAGAGTGCTTCTCCCTCACTTGGAGCCTGCTTCATGGAAGCGACTGCAGTATCCCCAATCTTTTTCTCTAATAATCTGCTATAGACAGAATGGCTTAGAAATTCTTGACTGGAAAGGGGAGAATGAAGCTGCAATTCATAAGTTTCCCCCTTCTGATAAAGGGTCAACAAATCCAAAGCAGATAAGACTTTAAAGGATTGGAGCAAGGTCGGCATGCCGAAGTTTAAGTGATTGAGGATGTGGGAAAAGAGATGCTCCTTTTGCCCACCATCCCAAAAGGTAATGGTATATAGATAGAGGCTCAGTGCCTCCTGACCGATAATCGGGAGGTAGCACTGCACCAGAGAAGAGGTATCTTGCGACACCCGATTATTCTTTAGAAAAGAAAAACGGTCATTTGGCTTCATCTATTTTTCCTTTTTCTTTTTTGAGGACTGGGTGATCTGCTGGAGCAGACTCTCCAACTCACTCACATCCTTAAAGCTACGGTAAACACTGGCAAAACGAACATAGGTAATCTCATCCAGCTCCGCCAATTCTTCCATGACTAAAGACCCAATATATTCGCTTTGGATCTCATTCTCACTGCGACTACGGAGTTTTTGCTCGATACGATTGACCACCATGTTGATTTCATCACTTGACACAGGACGCTTCTGGGCTGAGCGGATAATCCCATTAAAGATTTTATCTCTCGAAAACTGTTCTCGCGTACCGTCTTTTTTGACGACGACCAGCGTTCTTTCTTCTACTCGTTCATAGGTTGTAAAACGATGCTGACACTCGTCGCACTCACGTCTTCGACGGATGGTATTTCCTTCTTCGGCTTGTCGACTATCAACAACACTAGACTTGGTAGCCCCACATTTTGGACAACGCATGCATTTCCCTCCTTGTCGTTTTCTTTTCATTATACCATTTTTTGAGCAATTCCCAAAACAATTCTTATTTTTACTTGACAAGTTTTTTGTTTTATTGTATTATTTTATTAGAACAACGAAGACAAAGAAAGGAGACTATGATGTCCTGGTCATTTGATAATACAAAACCGATTTATTTACAGATTATGGAAAAAATCAAACTACAGATTGTTTCCCATGAACTGGAACCCAATCAACAGCTCCCAACCGTGAGAGATTTGGCGAGCGAGGCTGGGGTCAATCCTAATACCATTCAGCGCGCCTTGTCTGACCTCGAACGTGAAGGATTTGTATACAGCAAGCGGACAACTGGTCGATTTGTCACCGAGGATTTAGACCTCATCCTTCAGTCTCGCAAACAACTTTCCGAGGAGCAGCTACAACAATTCGTCTCTTGCATGCTTCAATTTGGCTACAAAAAAGAAGAACTGCCAAATGTATTAAGCGACTATATTAAAGGAGTTTAAAACTATGACACTACTAGCACTTGAAAATGTAACAAAATCATATGGAGCAACCGCGGCACTTGACAATATCTCACTAGAGATCTCAGCCGGAAAGATTGTCGGGCTCCTTGGACCAAACGGATCCGGAAAAACAACCCTAATCAAACTGATCAATGGCCTCCTTCAACCAAATAAAGGACGTGTCCTCATTAACGGACAGGATCCAAGTCCTGCTACCAAGGCGATCGTCTCCTACCTGCCAGACACAACCTACCTCAATGAAGAGATGAAGGTTAAGGATGCTCTAACCTATTTTAAAACCTTCTATCAGGATTTCAATTTCGAAAGAGCCCAACACCTTTTAGCCGATCTCGGTATTGATGAAAACAGTCGCCTCAAGAAACTATCAAAAGGGAACAAGGAAAAGGTCCAACTCATCCTGGTTATGAGTCGTGAAGCCCGCCTCTACGTTCTGGACGAACCAATCGGAGGCGTGGATCCAGCTGCCCGTGATTATATCCTCAATACCATCATCAACAACTATTCCCCAACCTCTACGGTACTGATTTCAACCCACTTGATTTCAGATATTGAACCAATCTTGGATGAGATCATCTTCCTCAAAGACGGAAAAGTCGTCCGCCAAGGAAATGTTGATGATATTCGTTACGAGTCAGGTGAATCAATTGACCAGCTCTTCCGCCAGGAATTTAAAGCCTAAGCAAAGGAGATTATTATGTTTTGGAATCTAGTTCGTTATGAATTTAAAAATGTCAATAAATGGTATCTGGCACTCTACGGTGCGGTACTTGCAATTTCAGTTTTGATTGGAGCTTTTATTAACAGTCTTAGCCAGAGTTACAATCCTAACAATGCTGCTTATTTCATCTTCTTTTTAGTACTAGTCTTTGGAGGACTCAGCGTCACTCTTTGGATTGCAACAATCTTTTTAATCATCCGAAGATTTAAAGGCAGTGTTTATGACCGCCAAGGGTACTTGACCTTGACCTTGCCTGTCTCTGAGCACCAAATCATCACCGCAAAACTTTTAGGCGGTCTTGTCTGGTCCATCTTAAGCTATATTGTCTTTATCTTGAGTATATTGATCATCATCTTCTTAACACCAATAGAAAAAGACTTCACTGCCCTCTATAACTTCATCTCCCCTTACCTCAGCTACGGCTGGCTGTATGCCCTATCACTATTTGTCGGTTCAATCGCATGGATTTTATCCATTTACCTCTCCATCTCTATCGGACAACTCTTTAACGAGTATCGAACAGCTATGGGGATTCTAGCCTATATCGTCATTGCCATCGTCATTGGTTATGTTTCTCTCTTTTTCCGAATTGAAAATAACTTTAACATGATGATTGGTACAGAAATTCTGCGCGATCTCTTTTTATCAGCTATCTACTATCTCGGTACCTACTATATCTTGAAAAACAAGGTTAATTTGCAATAGTTTAAACGTCAAAAAAGGATAACATCTCATCACTGAGAGGCTATCCTTTTCTTTATCTCATTTTCTAACTAGATTAAAAAAATGAATAAGTTCCTTTAATGACATCAAGACTCCAATTTTGTTCTAAATGAGTTTGGATAAAATCTTTTTCTGATTGCGTAAGACTGGTTTTATTCCTGCTACAGCGTTTCTTATTGATTTTATATCGGTTATAGTAATCATAAGCAGAGCGCCCCTCTTTCAGATAGTTGATGACATTGTAGATTGTCTGTTTTGATCTGCCAAGTGAAGTCACAATATCTGAAACTTTTATGTTTTCTTGATAGTAAGCCTCTATCATTACAAGCTCGTTTGTGGTAAGATGAGTATAGGTCATTTATGTTAGTTCCTTTCAGACAAATGTGGTAGTTTATCTGAGCCTAACATAGATGGCTTTTTCTGTCTAGCTTAATTTTACAAATTGGGGGTTAAAAAAAATTGAATTAGGAATATACAAAGTTCTAGTATTTATACTAGAGCTCAGACAGGCTTCTTTTTTGCTATGATTTTTAACAAAAAAACTCTCGTTTTGCCAATAAAAGATGCTTGAAAGTTGGACAAGAAGGCTCTATAATGAGTTCAGGAAAAGAGGTAGGAAAAGTATGATTAGTGAAACGATTGCTCTGCTAAGGAAAAAGTCAGGTTATTCTCAGGAAAAATTAGCTGAAAAAGTAGGCGTATCTCGTCAGACTCTCAGTAAGTGGGAATTGGGTGACAGTTTACCGGATATTATTTCTTCAAGTCGTTTGGCAGAAATTTTTGATATCAGCTTAGATGAGTTGGTTAATGGGGATGTCTCTCCTTTTGCTGCTAAAGCCAAAGAAGGGAAGTATATTTTTGGAACGGTAACTGTTGGTGAAAAGGGACAAATCGTCATTCCTGCACGAGCGAGAAAAATTTTTAACATCCAAAAAGACGACAGCCTTATGGTTTTAGGTGATGTCAATCAAGGCTTGGCCTTGTTGAAGAGCGATTTTTTTATTCAAGCTTTTGAAGAAATGGGGTTAATGAAATGAAAAAATTAACTGGCTTTGGTATTAGCTTTGCAGTGCTTATATTTTTCTTGAATTTGATAGGCTGCTATGATTTTGTCATGGTCATGACGCGTAATCAGACTTATTTTGCAGAACATTATAATTCAGCTATTATGGCTTACTTTAGCCATTATCCTGTTGTCTTTATGATCATATGGTTCAGCCATTTGTTAGCTGCTACCTTGAGTCCGATTTTCTATTTTTTCAGAAGAAAATCAGCCCTTACTTTGGCTGGCCTTGCTTTCTGGGGAGATGCTCTGCTGATTCTATTGACCAGTCTTTTTAGGAATCGCATTCAGGTTTTTGGTTGGCAATTTGTCGTTGATTTGGTTGTTCTAGGATTGCTTGGCCTTTATTATCTGTATTTACGTAAAATATTTCTTAGCACATCAGGAAAAACATCTAGGATTTTAAAATAGTCCTAGGTGTTTTTTGGTTATTTATGTATAGTGAGAGAAGTGATTTTTAACTAAGAATCTGCTTCTGTCTCACTGCTTTTTTGGGAAAGTAAAAACCTATAACATACAATTTGAAAAAGCAAGGAATTTAAGTTCCTTGCTTTTTAACTCAATATCAAACTGGCTACGATGGGGCTTACAAATACGTAGAGAATACCAGTAATACCGATAGCCAAACCACCCATGGCTCCTGCTACAGAACCGTATCGAAAGGCCGTACCCGTTCCGACAGCATGACCTGTTCCCCCAAGGGAAAGCCCAACTGCAACTGGATCGTCAATCTTCAACCATTTCAAAAGGGTTGGTCCGATTACACTAGTTAGAATCCCAGTTGCCACTACGACGACTAAGGTCACAGTCGTCAAACCTTGCAATTTTTCTGTGATTCCCACTGCCATGGCGGTTGTCACTGACTTGGGAAAGAGAGAAATGGCTAGGAAAAAGTCCATGCCAAATATTTTCGCTACTATGGCAGTGAAGCTAGTATTGACAACTACTGCTAGCAGACTGCCAAAGAGAATACTCCGTGCATGGTGCTTCATCAAGTGAAAACTCTTATAAAGCGGAATCCCTAAAGCCACTGTTGACGGAACAATCAAATTGTTCAGATAAACCCCACCTTGATAGTAGTCTTGGTAAGAAATACCTGTCACCTTTAGAAAAATAATGATAAAAACAGCCGACAAAAGCAGGGGCGTTGTCAATGGATGGGGGAAACGTCTGTAAATCAACATCCCCACTAGATAAGCTAGGATAGATAATGCAATCCCAAACAGAGGATTGGATACAAATTCACTCATTTGGCATCTCCTTTCTCATAATCTCCCTCAAATCGTCTCTTGATAAACTGAACCACTAGGGCAATAAGAATAATGTTGATGACAGCCGCAAAAAAGACAATCAAGACGATAGGCAAAAGATAAGGAGCAATCACATCAAACTTTTCCATGATACCTACTGCTGGTGGCAAAAAGAGAATGGTCATATTGGCCAGCAAGAAATTTCCAACCATGTTGACATGTCTGGTCCTTAGCCACTTGAACTGTAAGGCTAGAAAGAGAATAATCAAACCGATAATACTGCCTGGGATGGGCAGATGAAAGAAACTAGAAATTCCCTCTCCGATAAGAGAAATCACAAAGAGAATCATTAATTGAACATATAATTTCATCCTAAACTCCACGAAATAGACTTCTTGCATACCAGTTTACTCTTTTTTCAGAAAATTTCAAGGAAATATCGCAATTCTTCTCTCTTGCAAGGATTAGTTAAAAGTAGTATAATCATTGCATGCGCAATCATCTTGTGTTGTAGAGACAGTCAGTAATGACTTTGTGATTTTACTTTGAAAAGAAAGGAGAAAGCAATGAGCTATTTGGAAAAGTGGTTTGATTTCAATCGTCGTCAGAAAGAAATTGAAGGTCTCTTGGAAGAGACCATTGCCCAGCAGAGTGACCAAAGTCTGACCTTGAAAGAGTTTTACCTGCTCTACTATCTGGACTTGGCCCAAGAAAAATCTCTACGCCAGATTGACCTGCCAGATAAACTTCATCTGAGCCCGAGCGCTGTTTCTCGGATGGTGGCTCGCTTGGAAGCCAAAAATTGCGGTCTACTTAGTCGCATGTGTTGTGATCAAGATAGACGTTCTAGCTTTATCTGCCTGACAAGTGATGGGCAAAAGACACTGGCCTCTCTACAGAAGGCTGTCGAAGAAAGACTGGAAACGAGTCTTGATTTCATTTCTTAATCAGATTTTTTAAAAAAGTTGCGTGCGCAATCATTTTTCTTGACATTCCTCTTTTCAAGGAGTACAATAAAGTCAAGATCGAACAAAGGAGTTTTATATGATCGAAATTACTTATCTAGACGCCAGTAAGCAAGAGAGAACCATGACTTTCGAGTCTTACCAAGACTTTGAACGTTCTCAACACGCCTGCCTCATCGGCGTTGCTGATTACTATACTGTCCAAAAATTAACCTACAATGGTCATGATTTGGACTACCATGGGACTTATGGAGATGTTTTCTTCTATCTCATGAAACAAGATTTAAGCCAATATAACTAAAAAAGGAGAAATACAATGGCAAAAGCAATTACAGATGCAACATTTGAACAAGAAACAAAAGACGGTTTGGTCTTGGTAGACTTCTGGGCAACTTGGTGTGGTCCATGTCGTATGCAAGGTCCAATCTTGGATAAATTGTCTGAAGAACTTTCAGAAGATGTCTTGAAAATCGTTAAAATGGATGTTGATGAAAATCCAAACACAGCTCGTGCTTTTGGAATCATGTCTATCCCAACCCTTCTCTTCAAAAAAGACGGCCAAGTGGTGAAACAAGTTGCAGGTGTTCATACTGCAGAACAAATCAAGGCCATCGTTGCTGAATTGAGCTAATCAAACGAGAGACCAAGTGCTTTATTTGGTCTCTTTTTTCTTGCCCTTTGCCATTTTTCAAAAAATATGCTAGACTGTAGGTAGAATATTACGATGTTTGGGACATGCCATCGCTAAAAAAAACCTCTACTTGGTATTTTTTAGCTCCCCTCAAGGGAGCTTTTTGCGTGCTCTGAACATTTCCCATTTTGGAAGGAGTACTATGAAACGTCAATCAGCCTTGGTCGTCTTTAGTGGCGGTCAAGATTCCACAACCTGCCTCTTTTGGGCTAAAGAACACTATGAAACAGTCGAAGCCGTCACCTTTGCCTACGGCCAACGCCATCATCTCGAAATTCAAGTTGCTAGAGAAATCGCTAAGGAACAAGGCATTCGTCATCACATCTTAGATATGTCTCTGCTGGGACAAATTACTGAAAATGCCCTAACCTCTGATATGGAAATCAAGCAAAAAGAGGGAGAGGTTCCCAATACCTTTGTTGACGGCCGCAACCACCTCTTTCTATCCTTTGCAGCAGTTCTTGCCAAGCAACGAGGCATTAAAGACATCGTGACAGGTGTCTGCGAGACAGACTTCTCAGGCTATCCTGACTGCCGAGATGTCTTTGTCAAATCTCTCAATGTTACCCTTAACCTTGCCATGGATTACGACTTTGTTATCCAAACGCCTCTCATGTGGCTAGACAAGGCTGAAACTTGGGAGTTAGCTGACCAACTCGGTGCCTTTGATTATGTTCGTGAAAAGACCTTGACCTGCTACAATGGGATTATCGGAAGTGGCTGTGGGGATTGCCCAGCCTGCCACCTACGTCAGCATGGTTTAGATGTTTATCTCTCACAGAAAGGAGAGGGCTAATGTTTTTTGCACCCAAAGAAATCAAACAGGAAACTGGGGAGTCTCTTGTCTACAATTCTCACAGAACCTTGGTATCAAAAGAATTTACCTTCGACGCTGCCCACCACCTCTTTCACTATGAAGGAAAATGCAAATCCCTGCACGGCCACACTTATCATCTGCAGATTGCTGTCAGTGGATTTTTAGATGAACGGGGCATGACCTACGACTTTGGAGATATCAAAGCTATCTACAAGGACTATTTAGAACCCCATTTGGATCATCGCTATCTCAATGAAACCCTGCCTTATATGAACACGACTGCTGAAAACATGGTTTACTGGATTTTCCAAACCATGAGTCAAGAGTTGCCCGACGAACGCGGTCTCCGTATGGAATACGTTCGCCTCTATGAAACTCCGACTGCCTTTGCGGAGTTTAGACGGGAGTGGTTAGATGACTAGGGAACGTGTCCTCAAACTACCAGTTCTGGAAATTTTTGGCCCAACCTTTCAAGGTGAAGGCCGTGCTATCGGGCAGAAAACCATGTTTGTCCGCACTGCTGGTTGCGACTACCATTGCGACTGGTGCGACTCTGCCTTTACTTGGGATGGTTCTGAAAAACCAAGTCGTATGACCGCTGATGAAGTCATTGCTGCCTTAGATAAGCTAGGAAGCTACGACTACGTCACCCTGTCTGGGGGAAATCCTGCTATCCTAGCAGCCAACATGGCTCAACTCGTCACCAAGCTCAAGGAACGCGGTGTCACTCTAGCTGTTGAGACCCAAGGCTCCCGCTGGCAAAATTGGTTAAAAGATATTGACCAGGTCACTCTGAGCCCCAAACCTCCTTCATCCAAGATGGAAGTCAACTTTGAAACCTTGGACTTTATCGTTTCCCAACTGGACCCAGGCAAGGTCACCTTTAAGATCCCTGTCTTTGATGATGCCGATTTGGCCTTTGCCAAAGGGATTCAAGAACGTTACCAACCAGATGTTCTTTTCTTATCGGCTGGAAATCCTGAGCCCAAGGCTACAGGCAATATTGTCCAAGACCAACTAGATCGCCTCAAAGAACTCTGGGAACGCGTCGCTGCTGATGATAGCTGGGGCAATGTCCGCGTCCTTCCTCAACTTCATACCCTCCTCTACGACAACCAACGTGGTGTTTAAATTAGAAAGAAAAAATCATGTCACAACAAGAAGAAATGAAAAACCTAAGCCTCCTCGGCAACAAAGAAACCAACTATATTTTTGACTATCAACCAGAAGTTCTCGAATCCTTTGACAATCGTCATGTGGAAAATGACTATTTTATCAAATTTAACTGTCCTGAATTTACCTCACTGTGTCCAATCACTGCTCAGCCAGACTTTGCGACCATTTATATTTCCTACATTCCTGACAAGCTCTGTGTCGAATCAAAATCCCTCAAACTATACCTCTTTAGCTACCGAAATCATGGGGATTTTCACGAAAACTGTATCAACACCATCGGGAAAGACTTGGTCAACTTGCTAGACCCTCGCTATTTAGAGGTATGGGGAAAATTCACTCCGCGTGGTGGTATCTCAATCGACCCTTACTACAACTACGGTAGACCTGGAACTAAGTATGAAGACTTAGCAGAACAACGCCTCTTCCAACACGACCTTTATCCAGAGAAAATTGACAACCGTTAAACTCATACTCAATGAAAATCAAAGAGCAAACTAGAAAGTTAGCCGCAGGTTGCTCAAAGCACTGCTTTGAGGTTATAGATAAGACTGACGAAGTCAGCTCAAAACAGTGTTTTGAGGTTGCAGATGGATGCTGACGTGGTTTGAAGAGATTTTCGAAGAGT
>NZ_KV818078.1:0-15212 GCF_001814835.1 Streptococcus sp. HMSC072D07 | reverse complement strand
ACGTGGTTTGAAGAGATTTTCGAAGAGTATAATACGAAAAAGCCCTGTTCCTCAAACTGAGGAGCAAGGCTTTTTGAGTTTCAATTATTCTTCTGTTCCAAGGAAGTTTTTCGCAACAAGTGCTGCAAGAACACCACCAACGATTGGAGCAAGGATGAAAATCCATACTTGTTGAAGGGCTGCGCCACCTACCAAGACAGCAGGTGCCAAGCTACGAGCTGGGTTAACTGAAAGGCCAGTAATGTTCAATCCCACAAGGATCATGGCCATCAATGACAAACCAATGACCAAACCAGCGATTGCGCCATTACCTTTGCTTGCTGATGTTACAGTCATGATAACTAGGACAAACAAGAAAGTTGCGATGACTTCAAACAAGAATCCACCAAAGACAGTGACACCGTTTGCCAAGGCATTTTCACCAAGACTAGCAGTTGACATGCCTGAGTTAGACAAGAGGAAGAATACTGCAGCTGACGCAAGAAAAGCTCCAACCACTTGTCCAAGGATGTAGTTTACAAGCTCTGAAGATGACAAACGTTTGTTTACAAACATAGCAATCGAGACAGCTGGGTTCAAGTGAGCCCCTGAAACAGTTCCGATTGAGTAAGCTGCAACCACAATTGCCAGACCAAAGGCAAAAGCAATTCCAAGGTGTCCAAGGCCATTAAGACCATTTCCAAAAACAACAGCTCCTGTTCCGATGAACACAAGCATAAATGTACCGATTAATTCAGCAACAAATTTTTTCATGATAAGTCTCCTTTTTTCAAACTATGTATTAGTCTATCAAAAGAAGGAAAGGGTTTCAAGAAAATTGACTGGAAAGTTATTTGAAAATCATGAAATGACTCGCTTGAACTTAGTACTGAAAAGATTGAATGGCTTCTTTCAAGGCATCTTGTAAACTATTTTTCTGGTCAAGTTGGATATAGACTTCCAACAGACAGGATCTGAAGTTGGAAAATTTATAAAAATCTTCCCTCTCTTCTATTGGAAAGTCAACAGTTTTTATCCAAGAAGCTACTTGTTCCTGCTCTAATTTTCCTTGCAAAATGGGTTCATAAAGTACTCTCGCTAAGCGCCAATCCTCATCATTTGTAAAACGAATGGTAATTCTTTTAAATAATTGACCCAGTACATCAAATACTTCAGAAAATCTGTTACTAGGAAAATCTGGATGACAAACGACTTCAGTCAAGAGATCCGCTCCATGCGCAAAAGCGTGAACCCAACCATACTGACTTGAAAATCCTGTCGTATCCTTTTCTTTTTTTAGGTAATACAAACCTTGAGATAGCATAGCATTTCTTATATCAGTTTTTAAACCTTTATAGAAAAGAGAGTGCTCGTTACCATCTGCAGACAAAAGATTGGCATAAATAAGCGCCCTAAAAGAACGTTTAAGAGCCGAAACTCCTCTACTATCAATCTCTTTGTATAGACCTTCATCAGAGGAGATCTCTTCTGAAATAAACTGAAATTGCTCAAGGGAAAACAACTCTTCTTGAATCCCTCTAGCTAAACTCGTAAAAACAAGTTCGTCTCGAATTTCTGGAGAGGAATCTCCCAAATGCTCAAGCAACCACTGAATTTCTTCTCGACTATAGCTTGGTTTTTCTTCTATCATTTTTCTTTGTAATTTCCAACGCATCTCAAGTACCTCTACATTTCTAGTAACTTATCAAAAAGCCATCCGAAGATGACTTTGAAGAGGAATATTTGGAAAAATTGGAAAGGAATAGGGCATGGTTAAAACACTATTTTTTCTTTTTAGGAGTTAAATCTTCAAAAGATGTACTATTTTTACTAATAGTCTCGCTAATTGCTTTTTTGTCCTAAACCATTAATTGAACTATCCATTTGAGCTGCTAAAGTCGTTACAGCAGTCTTATTTGTCATAGCAAGAACCCCTATCTCCTCATCGTACTTATCTACAATACCTTTTCTACCTGATTTTATAGGAGGAGCACAAAATGCTTTGATAGCTGCTCTTTCTAATGTTTTTTTGATTTCTCGTCTGGCTGATTCTGACATAGGTCCAATCAAAGCATCTATGACTAAATCCACTAGCATTTCTTCTGCCTCCTTTCTAACTCATATAAGTCTTTTCTTTGACTATAACTCTCTTCTAACTCTTTTTCTAAGCGAGAGCGCTCTTTTCGGTACTGAGTCTGCAACTCTTCATCTTTTGCCTCTATTTTAGCATATTGACGAAGATACTCACTCCTTGTCTCAACTGAATAAGATTCTAAGAGTATCAGAAATTGGTGGCGCGCGCTCTCATCTCCAGAATTCTGTCTACCAAAATCATAAGCAATGTTTTCAAACTCCTCATATAATCTGGTCAACTGAGAACGATTATCATACAAATTTTCATAAGATTCTTCTATTTTCTTCTTAGCAGTTCTATAGTCATCCTCCAAGGACAAAAGACCATCTTCTTGCTTTTTTATTTTAATTTGAATTTCTTCTAGTTTGTCCATTGATTAATATCCCTTGCCAAGCTTTCATCTCCTTCAACTGCTTGTTCAACACCCTTCTGAATATTCGTTTCCAAATCCGTAAAGGCTTTTACAATCTCAGCTGATTTACTTACTTTTTTATCAAAATGTCTCTGAGTCTGCCCCACAATACTATCATACGTTACCCCTGCTTCTGCATAGACATCCTCTATCTCATCATAAGTTAACTCTGTGACGAACCACGGAACTTCTTTACTTTTATCGTAGAGTGTTTCTGCATCCGCAACTGCTTTTTTCGCCACTGCCTCAATCTCGTTGTGTCCGTTGCTGACACTCTCTGTCATTGCCGTCGCAACAGCTGTTGCTTGGACGCTGTCCAAGAAAAACATCTCATGGCTACTTATACTACCATCTGATAAAAATTGGGTACTCAACTGCTTTAGAAGTCGATTTTTGACACCTTGTAATTTCTTCAGAGTTTCATAGTTCTTCTTTTCAAGTCCAGTCATCTTCTCTGGACTCTGATTTTCCAAAATATCTTTGATTTGGTTAATTTGATTTTTATCACCCGTAATATCTGGATCAATACTGTGCCCACCGGAATTTTCAAGCAGATAATCTTCCCCCAAGTATACACCTAAAAAAGGTTTTGAGATATTGTTAAGAAAGTCATCTTGAGTCCGGATTCGTACTACTTGACCTGTGAATGTCTTTTGTTTATTGATTATCTTCTCCCTTGCCGAATCCCACGGAGTCAGATAATCTATGATTTTATCTTTAGATTCGATAAGACCTTCTAAATAGAGAGGCGCTGAGTTATATACCACAGTACGCGGAGCGTTATACTCTAAGGCCACCCTCTGAGCGATGTTACCTCCTAAAGAATGTCCAGTTAGAGTAATATTATCCCCATATCTCTGTCGAATCCTTTCATAAAATTTGAAAGCTTCATCATAATGAAAACCGAGCGCCATGGCTATACTACCGACATCTGTAGCGACATCCTTGACTATATCCGCATTAGGATTCGTTCCCGTATAGGCAATAATCACCTCTCCACTGTCCTTATCTAGGAAGGCTGTACCACTCGTCCCAGTAAAGTCATCATGAAAATCATCTAGATACTGGAGGTTAGAGGGGAGAGGTTTACTTCTGTCTACTGCATTAAGAAGTTGTTTTCTATCATCATGTCCAATTTCAGGTTGATTAACTCGCACATTCTCAAATTCGTAAGTCAGATTTGCTGCATCTAGAGTAGCAATACCACTATTCGCTGTATCCTTTTTACTCATACTTCTCTCCTAATTCGATACTCTCTCCTTAAAATAATAGCCATCATTAAAATCAACAGTAACAGAATAATAATAAAAGTCATCTAACCTCAAAGAACTACCAAATCCTAGCACTGTTTCAGCTTGTTGCTGTTTATTAAAATATTGGTTAATCGTTGTGTTTTTAATAATATAATCTATATCAAAAGAACCATTATTTCCATTAAAATGTTTGTTTTTTAATGATAATTTACTTAAAAACTCTTTATCTATACCAAGTTTTTGAAACAAAAAACCATCAAACTTCCATATTCTTTTAGCGGTTTCTTCATCAGAAAAAATAAATTTGTTGTCTATATATTGAACACTTACTACCACTTCATCGCTTTTTGGCGCATCTTCCTTCGCTGGGCTTTTAGCAAGAGTACCTGTTATTGTATGCGATGTTGCATCACCTTTCAGCTTAATTTCTGTGATAAAATCGTCAATTCCATCACTTTTCTTTTTAAAATAAACCTGCTCAATCTCAAACCCTTCTGGAAATTGCTTAAACAAATCAAACAGATTCTCGGTTGGATAGACACGACTAACCTCAGATACTTTGTTCTCAATCCATTCTCGACTGTTCTTATTTTCTCCACATCCTGTTATTCCTATCATTATCAACCCTACTAAAACTAACATTGCGAAAAACATACGTTTTTTCATAATACTCTCCTTATTTATGATCAGTTCAATCAGGATATTTAAAATGTTATCAAATTAATTAGAAACACTATTTCTATCATCTATCCAACTTGAAACTATCTCACTCATTCCATCATTTGGGGTATCCTTAAAAGCAATATTAACATTCAATCGATAACCTTTTGTATTATTATAAGATTCCGCTCCACTTATTGATAACATGTGTTCTCCATTTGACTTAAGGAAATTATTTATCGTAGAGTTATCACTAATATAATAGATTTCAAACACATTGCGATTTGAAAAATATCGAAACTTTTCAAGCTTCATCTTAGATAAAACATCTCTATTCAAACTTAATTTTTGGAACAGAAAACCTTTATAACCCCAAATTTTTTCCGCTACCTCATTGTTAGAAAATATAAATTCACCATCCTTATATTCTACATCAACATGCTCTTCCACTTCTTCTTTATATGGATCAGTAGAAATTTGTATAGTCTCTATCTTTCCTTTTATGGTTTGACTTTCTTCATCTCCATCTAAGGAAACTACTGTTCTGAGCGAATCCTTATAAAATGTTTGAGTAATATTAAACCCTTTCGGAAATTGCTTAAACAAATCAAACAGATTCTCGGTTGGATAGACACGACTAACCTCAGAGACTTTGTTCTCAATCCATTCTCGACTGTTTTTATTTTCTCCACATCCTGCCAATCCTATCATGATCAATCCTCCTAAAAGTAATGTTGTGAAAAACGCACGTTTTTTCATAACCTTCTCCTTACTTATGATAATTAATAAAACAACTAATCATATTTCCCTTATAGTATATCATAAAAGGCTGATATGACTGTTTCATCTATGATGTTAAAATCCTGTCTAATTCATTTTAAAACACTGTAATCCTAAAGGTCATGATATAATAGACAATGAATAACAAGCATTACTTGAAGGAGAAATGTATGAAAAAATCGTTCAGACTTTGTTGCCTAGCTTGTGTGACAACACTAGCCTTAGCCCTTGGTGCTTGCTCATCAAAGCCATCTACTAGTTCTACAAATAATTCAAACAATCAGGTTTCTACCTACCATAAGAAAGATGTAACTGGTCCTGCTGCTTCATTTGACTGGAATGCCAAAGTTGAACCTACCAACTATGAGAGAACCTTTGTTGAAACCAACAGTGGCAGTCAATTTAATAAAACTTTAGATCGCACGAAAGAGGCGGCAGAGAATCTTGAAAAAAAGAAAAAGGAAATTTCGGATCCTAAGGTTCAAACAGCCCTCAAATTAGTGGATGCTGTCTTTGTCAATCAAGAAAATTTTGACCTAGTTGTGAAATCAGCGGGTGCTAGCAATCAAGAAGAGTTATTTGATAAGATTTGGAACGAATATTTAGTCCCTGAGTTAACTAAAATCCGTCCGAATTTTTCAAATGATACCGTCTTTGAATATAAAGGAGAAAAATATCCTCTCAAAATTTATGCTCCTATGTTTTTCAAGGTCAACACCAATGCATTAGGAAAAGCAGGTGCCTATACTCTTGAGGACTATAAGGTGGAGGGCGACATGGTTTATTTGAAATTTATGTCCCCATCTGTTGATACCTACCAATACGAAGTCAAGGCTACTTATCATGATAACTTCCAAGACTTCTTTCAAGGACTGGTGGAAGAGCAACAAAAGGTTGGTCAGTCCGACTATGCTAAGGCTCTAAATATTCGATTTGTTTATCAATTAGCGGCGCTTGATTTTAAAGCTGACAACTACGTAGACCTAGAGGGCATGGATTATCTTGATCGTAACACCCATTACCTTGCCATAAAAGTGGATAATAATGGTGAAGCTAGCCTTGACAATGAAAATCTCGCCAACCTTTTACAAATTAGCATGAAGGCTTCAAACGAGGCCAATAAAGGAAAATTTGAATAAATCTTTAAAGCATAAAAAAATCACCTCAAACAGGTGATTTTTGTGTATTCATCTTATCGATAAACCGTCTTAAATCCGACACTGGATACCCTTACTCTCCCAACTGGGCACTGTAAGCGATAATCTGGTCAACTGTTTCAGACAGAAACTGAATCGTATCACGGAGTGGTTTGTCTGTTGAGATATCCGCTCCGATAATCATGGCTGACTCAAGCGGTGTCTTACTACCACCTGATTTGAGGAGGTTGAGCCAGTCTTCAGCTCCAGTTTCCGAATATTTCAGATGGAGGTAACCCGCAGTCGAGATAACTAGTCCAGCAGAGTAGGTGTAGCTATACAAGCCCATGTAGTAGTGAGCTTGGCGCATCCAAGTCAAGGCTGCATCGTCATCAATCTCAATAGCATCTCCCCAGAAATCTGTCAAAACTTCCTTCATAATGCTGTTGAGCTTGCTTGCTCCAAAGGTTTCCCCTTCTTCAATCAATGTATAAACCTTACGCTGGAAGGCTGCTTCCAAGAGGTGGGTGATGAAATTATGGAAGTAGGTATCTGTTAAGCGGTGGGCAAGGGCAAATCGTTTTTGACGTGGGTCGTCCGATTGGTGCTCCAAGTAGTCACTGAGAAGCAATTCATTGAAGGTTGATGGCGCTTCGACATAGTAAGTAGACATGTGGGCATTGAAGTAACTTTGGTGATTATCTGAAAAGATGAATTGACCAGAATGCCCAATTTCATGAATCAAGGTATAGACATCACTCAAACGACCAGTCCAGCTCATGAGGACATAAGGGTGCACGCGATATGGATCCGCCGCATAACCGCCAGAATCTTTACCACTATTGGCAGCAAAGTCCACCCAGCGTTCTTCTTGATAGCGCGCAACTTCCTGACAATATTCTTGCCCTAAAGGTTCTACTGACTTCATGACCAAATCATAGGCGTCATCAATAGTCACTTCAGGATTGAGGGCACTGTCCAAGTCCAATTTCCAGTCTGCAAAGGTCATCTTTTCAAGACCATTGACCTTGGCAACATGCTTGAGGTATCTCTGGGCAACTGGCGCAAAGTCCTTCATGATGAGGTCAATCTGACGATCAAACATAGCACGGTCCACTTCTTGCTCAGCTAGGAGATAATCAAAGACTGAGTCGTAGCCCTTCATATCTGCCAAGAGTTTTTCAGACTTTACCTGAGCTAGATAGGCTGCTGCAGCTGTATTTTGGTGCTTACGAAGTCCCTCTGAGAAGGAGCGGAAAGATTTCTCACGAACCTCAGCGTCCTCGTGATTTTGGTAGAAATTTTCATAGGTAACAAAGCTGTTTTTGTAGGTCTTGCCATTGGCTTCAAAGTCAGCCATTTCAAAGTCCCCAGCTCGCATCTTAGTATAAATGTCCTGTGGACTGTAGAAGACTTCACCCAGATTGGTCAAGGCCTTCTCCACATCAGCCCCTAGATAGTGGGCTTTTTTGATTTTAGCCTGACGAATGGCTGCCGTCAAGTGGGGCTGTTCACCCAAACGGTCCAATACTTCCTCATCTGCTGCCACCAAGGCATCGTCAAAGAAGGTCAAGGCTACGCTGGCATCTGTTTCAAATTCCATCCCAGCTTGGGCGATATTAGCAAAATCTTCATTACTATAATCAGTCGTTTGAGGCATAAAGGCATAATTGCCGATATGGCTCATCTGGATGTAGATTTGCTCCAATTCCGCAAAGGCCTTCTCAAAATCCTCAAAAGTGTGAAGATTACCCTTGTAATCACAGCTAAATTGGTTGATGTCTTCGCGAGTCTTTTCGATTGCTCGCAAGAAATCCTCACGGTCTTGGTAAAGGGCGGTTAAGTCCCAAAGTTCCTTTTCGGGAAATTCTGATCGGTGTTTTTGTTCCATTTTCTTCCTCTTATTTCTCTAATTCTACTAAAACACTAAGGGCTGATAAGGCGTAAAGTGGGGCTGTTTCTGCTCGCAAGATGCGAGGGCCAAGTCCTGCCAAGACGGCTCCTTTAGCTTCAAAAGACTCAATTTCTGCAGGTGAGAGACCGCCTTCTGGACCAAAGATAAAGAGCAATTTGGCTCCTTTTTCAAGACCAGTGACTGCTTGTAAGAGCGCAGCGGCTTCTCCTTCTTTTGCGGATTCTTCATAGGCTACTACGATAGAGTCAAACTGATCCAACAGGGCTAGAAAATCTGCTTTTTTCTCAAAAAGTTGGATACTTGGGACCAGATTCCGCTTGCTTTGTTCTGCTGCTCCAAGGGCGATTTTTTCTAGTTTTTCAACCTTTTTGCCCAATTTCTTACCATCCCACTTGGCGACCGACCAATCTGCTGGAAATGCCCAGATTTGGCTAGCACCTAGTTCCGTCACTTTTTGAGTGATAAACTCAAGCTTGTCTCCCTTGGGAAATCCTGATGCGATGGTCACTTGGATTGGCAGTTCCACATTGTCAGCTAATTCTTCAACTAATTCAAACTGACGAGCTTCTACATCCAGCACGCGCGCCAAGCGCTTGATGCCATCCTCAAAGACTAAGGTCACCTCATCATCTTCTTTCAGCCGCATGACCTGAAACATATGCTTGCTGGTTTCCTTGTCCTCAATGGTGATAGGTGATGTAGCACTGCCTTTGACAAAATACTGCTGCATGCTAGCCTCCAATCACACCTGAAATATCCTTAGTCTTCTTAAAGACACAGGCATTCCATTCCCCTTGAATCATGTGGGTTTCAAGGAAAAATCCAGCTGACTCAGCTGACTCGCGCACCATGTCCCACTTGTCCTTGATAATGCCACTCATGATGAGGTAGCCTTCATCCTTGACCAAGCGATAAGCATCCTCTGTCAGATGAATGAGAATATCCGCTAAGATATTGGCTACAATGACATCTGCTTCAATCTCCACACCCTTGAGCAAATCTCCAGCAGCAACGTGGATGTTTTCCATGCCAGGGTTGAGCTCGATATTTTCCTGAGCCACCCGAACCGCCACATCATCCAGGTCATAGGCGAAAATTTTCTTGGCACCAAGAAGCGAGCAGGCAATGGAGAGAACACCTGATCCAGTTCCCACATCCAGCACCGTTTCGCCGCCACGAAGAACCTGCTCCAAGGCAAAAAGGCTCATCTTGGTCGTTGGATGCGTTCCAGTCCCAAAGGCCATACCAGGATCTAGCTTGATAATCTTTTCCCCAGCAGTCGCCTCGTAGTCCGTCCAGGACGGCACAATGGTCAAGTCATGAGTGATGCGAGCTGGCTCATAGTATTTCTTCCAGTTGTCTGCCCAGTCTTCCTCAGCCAAGGCAGTCGTGCCCATCTTGACCTCTCCTAGATCCATAAAATCAGTTAATTCTGCCAGGCGAGCCTGCAAATCTGCCTCAACCACTGCTACATCAACCGTATCAGGATAGTAGGCGGTCACTACGATTTCTTCATGTTGCTCGACCTCTGGGAAAATCTCACCAAAACGGTCGACATTCCCCACATAGTCCATGCTGTCTTCAATCGCAACACCTTGCGCCCCCAGCTCAATCAAGAGATTGGAGACCAGCTCCTCTCCCTCACGCTTCACTGTAACTTTTAACTCTTGCCATGTTTCCATTTTGAATCTTCCTTATTCTTCTTAAATTCTTCAATCACATCTGTATAGTGTTCTTTCATCGCGCTATGAATCTGCTGTTTAAAAATACCAAACGTAAGATAATAAACAAATAGAACAATTCCTGCTAACAGTATCAATAATAAAAAATATACTGAAAGGGGCAGTACGAGACCTCTACCACTCAGTAAGGGTATAGCAAGCATTAATACCCAAATAACAGCCATAGAAATCCCAGCTACTTTCGTACCACTTTCTCTCTGCTTCTTTAACTTTAAATATTCCAAATAGATGAATGTAGCTTCTTCTCTAGAATATTGTCCAGTTTTTAGTTTGCGTTTAACTTCCTTATTTAGTGTCGTTGTTGCAATTGCAAAAATCATTTTATTTCCTCCAAATAATCCCTCACTCTATCCTGCAACTGGGGTACAACCCTATCTGAGCCAAGAAACTCGTCAATGCCCATCAGTTTGTAGCCCTGCCCTTCATCACCAAAGACAATCTTGTCAAACTGTTCCTGATCCAATTTTCCAACTAGAAAGACGGATTCCTTCCCCTCAAAAAGCATACTTGGGTACACCTTACTCCAAAGCAGGCAATCCTCAGTCAGATGAATTCCTAATTCTTCGTAAACTTCACGCGCCGCGCACTCAAAAGGACTTTCATCGCCCTCTCGTCCGCCACCTGGCAATTCCCACATATTGGGCCAAGGAATGCTTGCCTTATCATCACGCAAGATAGTTAAAATCCTATCCTCACAAAAGAGGGCAATTTTGCAACCTGTAAAATCAGAAATTTTTATTTCCATATTAGACTCCTTCGGCTAATTCTTTCTCCAACTCTGCTAACCAGTTTTCATAATAACGTTTCTCATCCCGCACCAAACGGCTGGTCACCATGTTTTGTCTAGCAATTTTTATAGCCTTGTCAGTCTGATCCATATCTTTCTTTACCAGAAATTGATACCAGGCTTGCATTATCTGCGTGTCTGCCATTTTTAGAGATAAGAAGGACTTGACTCCTCGATTACTTGCATATTCCTCTGCTTTCTCATGATCCCTTTCAAGCAAGGCAATTTGGAGAAGGTATAATTGGGAAAGAGTTTGAGACATTGGGTTATCTGTTTTATCTAATAAAGACTGAAAGTGTTTTTTGGCAGTCTCTATCTGACCATCGAATATGAAAACTAGTCCCTGGAAAATCTGAATGCTTTCTGCAAAACTCCCTCTTGCATCCTCATCAACAGGCATGATAAAGTCTTTCAAATCATACTCTTGAGGAGCTAGCAAGGTCTGGGCAGAATGCCTCAACACCGAGTAGGCGTATTTCGTATTTTCAGGTTGCTGTAGCAATTCCCAGATTTTCGCTCCATCGGTAATCCCAACTGGCTTTGCATTGATGAGAAGAAAAGATAGATTTAGACAAATCCAAGTAGCTGCAAAATACCAGTTATCTGTCAAAAATCCATACAATAGCGCCAATAAAATCAAGCTAAGATGAACCATCAAGCCTCCTGCAAGCATCAGAATGATTCTTTGATCGCTTTCATCTTCTTTTAATCCAATATACTGAGCACCAACATTTTTCAGAACGGCTGTTCGACTCAGATGAAACTTGCCTGACTTTTTGGTCAAAAGAAAGTTTCCTAATCCAAAAGCCACCAGGCGATAGCCTGTCAGGTAACCACAAAATGCGTGCCCCAGCTCATGAAGGATAAATATCAGATAAATGCTGAGAAAAGTAAATAGATAGCCTGGAATAAAGACTAAAGAAAAATCTAACTCTTTAAAGGCAATCGTCCCAAAAACAAATCCCAGCATCAAAAAAACAAAGGACAGACCGGAAATAAAAGACAATACTATTTTCTTCATATACTTCCTCGCTAGTCTCTAGTATCTCGGATAAGGATAAAACTCTCCTTCTTCCAAGCCGACTTTTCCTTCTTCAAAGATTTCTTGATTCCATTCCATGACGAATTCTTCTGCTTCTGGATCTTCCAAAAAATCCATGAGCGCATCAAGCCCAACCTCGGCAGTATCTTTGAGAAAAAGGGCGAAATAAGCTAAAAACTCACGAGAAAATCCTTTTTTAGGCAGGTAAGGGATGACTGTTAAATAGTCTTCTGCGTTAACCGTTGACTTGGTCGGATTGTAAAAAAGGACCGCTTCTTCAAAAAGGATATCATCTGACGAAACCTCTCCATCCTCATCCACCATCTCCACACCGGCAGCATTTTGCGCTTCCAATAGAAAACTCACTTCAACCGCGTGATTGCGCTTGTCCCAACTAATCTCAAAGTCAAAGGGAAAGTTCTTGTCCAACTCCTCCTCTAAAACATCTAAAAATCCGTATGTTGCCATTTTGTCCTCTTTCTATGCGACTCTTTAATCGCCCCGATTGCTCGGAAATATGCTAAAATAGATACTACCATCTTACCACATATACATCAGAAAATCCATGTTAGAAAGGACTGCTATGCCAGACAATCTCGCGCTTCGCATGCGCCCCAAAACAATCGACCAGGTCATCGGTCAGGAGCATCTGGTCGGACCTGGAAAAATTATCCGTCGCATGGTGGAAGCCAATCGTCTGTCCTCCATGATTCTCTACGGACCTCCAGGTATTGGCAAGACCAGTATAGCCTCAGCCATCGCTGGAACGACCAAGTATGCCTTTCGGACCTTTAATGCGACAGTTGATAGTAAAAAGCGACTCCAAGAAATCGCGGAAGAAGCTAAATTCTCCGGTGGATTGGTCCTACTACTGGACGAGATCCATCGACTTGACAAAACCAAGCAAGACTTTCTTCTGCCGCTCTTGGAAAGTGGTCTGGTTATCATGATTGGAGCAACGACTGAAAATCCCTTCTTTTCTGTCACTCCTGCTATTCGTAGCCGTGTTCAGATTTTTGAACTGGAACCTCTGTCTAACCAAAACGTCAAAGAAGCGATTCAAATGGCCCTGACTGACCCTGAACGAGGTTTTGATTTCCCAGTAGAACTAGATGAGGATGCCCTTGATTTTATCGCAACATCTACCAACGGAGACCTCCGTTCTGCCTTTAATTCACTAGATTTGGCTGTTCTATCTACCCCTGAGAATGACAAGGGTATCCGCCATATCACGCTCGATATCATGGAAAATAGCCTGCAGCGGAGTTACATTACCATGGATAAGGATGGGGATGGGCACTATGATGTTCTCTCAGCCCTGCAAAAATCCATCCGCGGATCAGATGTGGATGCCAGTCTCCACTACGCAGCCCGCTTGATTGAAGCTGGGGATCTGCCTAGTCTAGCTCGTCGTTTGACTGTTATCGCTTATGAAGATATCGGCTTGGCCAATCCTGAAGCCCAGATCCATACTGTAACTGCTCTAGATGTTGCACAAAGGATTGGTTTCCCAGAAGCCCGCATTCTCATTGCTAATGTCGTCATTGATCTGGCTCTTTCTCCCAAATCCAACTCAGCCTATGTGGCGATGGACAAGGCTCTGGCTGATCTCAAAACATCGGGGCATTTGCCTATCCCTCGGCACCTGCGTGATGGTCATTACAGTGGAAGCAAGGAACTGGGCAACGCCCAAAACTATCTCTATCCGCACAACTATCCTGGAAACTGGGTCAAGCAAGACTATCTGCCAGAAAAAATCAAAGACCAGCACTACTTCACTCCGGAAGATACTGGCAAGTACGAACGGGCTTTGGCTCAAAGAAAGGAAGCTATCGACCGTTTGCGAAAAATCTGAAATCCTTTTCAAAAAATTGCACTTTCCTCTTGATTTTTTTTGAAAAAGTGGTATTATATAAACATAGAAACGCTGTGGTGTACGACTTCACACTTAAGTGTTGACCGACTATTTTTTGTATTATTAGGGAAACAAAAGTCTTCTAACAGCATGTAGGCCGTCTCACACGGAAACAGCTTCAGTTAGAGCGAGTTGCCCACCTGCTTAATTGCGCGGGTTCAATACAAACCGTGAAGTTTCGGCACCAATACAGCTTTTTTCTTTGCCTCCTTAGCTCAGCTGGCAGAGCAGCGGACTCTTAATCCGTGGGTCACAGGTTCGATCCCTGTAGGGGGCATCTAAATACAACAGGAAAAAGCCTTGTAAATCAAGGCTTTTTTTGCTTGTCTATAACTGATTTACCCCATCATTTGTCCCACATTTTAAATCTATCTTTTCTTTTTGAATCAAATTACATCTTTACAAATAGTGTAAAGCCAGTTACTTTTGCTTTGATGCCATACAATATTTTCATGTAGAGAAGACAAATTTTATCTTCTCTTTTTATTTTCAAAATAATAAAAACTGATTTTCTTTTCATAAATCAGACTGAAACTTCCAAATTTTCCATTTTGTTTATTGATATTTCCTCTAAAAAGGTGTATAATATTTTTATTATCAAACTATACTATACTATATAGGGGGTATTGAAATGAAATTTTCTAATCGTTTATCGCTATTCCTTGCAGGAGTTGTTTTTGTCCTTTTAGGACTTTTCCTATTTACAAACCCAGTAGCTAATCTTGTTGCTTACAGCTGGTGGATTGCATTTGGTTTACTGGTTTCTTCTATAGCAGCTATTTTAGGCTATTTCTCTGTACCAAAAGAGCTTCGCTCACCAGCTCATCTTTTCCAAGGGATTGTTAATCTTCTCTTAGCTCTTTACCTCGTTGCCTATGGCTTTGTGACGCTGCCAGTTGTCATTCCAACTATTTTAGGAATTTGGTTAATTGTAGAAGCCATTATAGTTTTCTTTAAAGGCAATCGTCTGGGATTGATTTTCCCTATTATTGGCAACCATATCATGTGGATAGCGTTGCTTGCATTTTTACTAGGTCTAGTGATTTTGTTCAATCCAGTAGCTACAAGTGTCTTTGTCGTTTATGTCGTTGCCTTTGCATTTTTAATTGTTGGTTTCACCTATATCCTTGATGCCTTTCGTAAATAATCTAGCTGCCATTTTGGGCATATTAAAATAGCTGGGAAGTTACATTCTCAGCTTTTTCTGTTGCCTCCTTAGCTCAGTTGGTAGAGCAGTAGACTCTTAAGCTATGGGGCGCAGGTTCGAGCCCTGCAGGGGGCACATCTAAATCAACAGAAATAAGCCTTGAAACCAAGGCTTTTTTTAACGTCTAATAGCTTTTTGTAGAAAAGTATTTAAAAATAAAAGAGAAGAGAATCTCTCACTCTCTTCTCAGTATATCTTATTAAATTTAGTTTTTCTTAATCTAGCTGATTTTCCTTTGCAACGACAAATT
>NZ_KV818077.1:0-221 GCF_001814835.1 Streptococcus sp. HMSC072D07 | reverse complement strand
TCTGTAAGTTCAAGCCAATCCGCTTCAGTAAGCGTTAGTCAGTCAGCGTCTGTAAGCTCAAGTCAATCCGCTTCAGCGAGCTCGAGTCAATCCGCTTCATTGAGTGCCAGTCAATCAGCCTCAGTCAGCTCAAGCGAATCTGCTTCAGTAAGTTCGAGCCAATCAGTATCAGCGAGCGCAAGTGAATCTGCTTCAGTAAGTGCTAGTCAGTCAGCGTCTGT
>NZ_KV818076.1:1730-2581 GCF_001814835.1 Streptococcus sp. HMSC072D07 | reverse complement strand
ATTCATTTCAGGTGGTTTTCTTTTGCTTTTCTATTATTACTCTTCTTGTAGTATCATTCATATGGTATAATGGGTTAAGAGTTTATAATCTTTGTTCTTCAGATACAAATAGTAAATACTCAGGAGGAAGTCAATGAAACAATATAGGAAAAAAATACTAATCATTCTGGGAATTTTAAGCCTCTTAGTCATAACAGGAACTTGTTTCTTTCTTCTCTTGAAGCCCAGTCAGAAACCCAAAGAGCTAGAGTATTTAATGGGAACTGCTAGGGGAAAATCAGATTTTCAACTATTTGGAGATAAGAATCAATATGTCCTTGCGCCTAAAAACAAAGGGAGTTTCTTTGTCAGTAAAACATATGCGATCACAGATGAATACAAGACTTTTATAGTAGAGAAAGAAGGAGAGATACATGAAATCCCTCACCTTCAGATGGAGGGAGAGTATTGGAACTTGATTTTGTATAATTTAGACGAGGAGGGCTTGCCTGAACGAAAGATTGACCTTTTTCAGGCAGTGCGAAACTACAATCCGAAAGGCGTTCCTACAAGACTGATTGACTCCTATTACGTTGAGGATACTCACTACTTTGGGTTAAAAATTGTAGATTTAACGGATGAAGAGAATCGAAGTTACAAAACAGTCTATCTCAATTTGGAGACAGAAGAAGTAGTTGAACTTCCAAAAGACACAAAGTTTGGGATGGATTCAATTATCAGTAGTACTGTAAGAGCAACGAATTATGATAAAATTTTAGACTCTAAGGGTTATATTGATCCATCAAATAAGATCGTCACAACTAGGCTTGAAGGACAAGTTCCAGACCCTAACATCAATCTCTATAGTCTTT
>NZ_KV818076.1:508-1630 GCF_001814835.1 Streptococcus sp. HMSC072D07 | reverse complement strand
ATAAACTCATCAATCAGAATTGGTCGCTTTATGTCCGTACAGATAAGGTCACACCGGATGAGTGGTTTGACACCGTATTACACTGGTTCGCCCCCAAGGGAGAAGACCTCCTAACCGTTTATGGACGCAATGATGATGGGAAAGTCTCAGATGTTCAGATTCGTAACAGCCAAGAGGCGAAAGCCTGGTTGGAGCAGCATCCAGTCCTTCGGAAGATATAAGAAGGTTGTTAGAAATGACGGAGTGAAATTGAATGAGTAATAAGAAAATTAATCCTGATAATCTCAGCCGAGTGAATGGTGCATTTAAAGATATGAGTGGTGAGTTAGAACATAACGTTTCGGACCTCATTTCTTCAAGTGCGACGGAAAAGATAGAAGCTGCGACAGATGGTATTAAGAAACTCTCTAAGGAAATGGTGGAGACGATTAGTTCCTTAGATGAGTACCTTGGGGCGGTTGGTGAGGCCTTTCGAAGCGCAGATGCGAGTATGGCTAATTCCATCGGTCAGAATATGTATACAAAAGCTCCTGAGTCACGAGCAGAACGTAGAGAACGATATATCCAAGGCGGAAAAGATTCTAAGGAACGCCACAATCGTAGAAAAATGGTTGAAATCGCAGAGAGTCAATATAATGATTTTCCATAATTACACAAATCACCTGAATTTATTTCAGGTGGTTTTCTTTTGTATTTCTCATCTTCTCACGGTATCGTTCATATGGTATAATGGATTAAGAGTTTATAATCCTTGTTCATCAGATACAAACAACAAATACTTAGGAGGAAGTTAATGAAATTATATAGAAAAAAGATACTAATCATTCTGGGAATTTTAAGCCTCTTAGTCATAACAGGATCTTGTTTCTTACTTTTCTTGAAGCCCAGTCAACCCCCAAAAGAACAAAAGTATACAATGCGAACTGCCAGGGAAAAATCAAATTTTCAACTATTTGGAGATAAGAGTCAATACGTCCTTGCGCCTAGCAATAAAGGGAGTTTATTTGTCAGTAAAACATATGCGATCACAGATGAGTACAAGACTTTTATAGTAGAGGATGAAAAAAAGCTACATACCCTACCTCATCTCCAGATGGAGGGAGAGTATTGGAACTTGATTTT
>NZ_KV818076.1:0-408 GCF_001814835.1 Streptococcus sp. HMSC072D07 | reverse complement strand
AGTATTGGAACTTGATTTTGTATAATTTAGACAAGGAGGGCTTGCCTGAGCGAAAGATTGACCTATATCAGGCAGTGCGAAGCTACAATCAGAAAAGTATTCCTATTAATCTAATTGACTCCTATTATGTTGAGGGTACTCACTATTTTAGGTTGAGAATTGGTGATTTATCGGATGAAGAGAATCGAATTTACAAAGATGTCTATCTCAATGTGGAGACGGAAGAAGTGGTGGAACTTCCAAAAGATACAAAGTTTGGAAGGGACTATGACATAAGTGATATAGCGCAAGTAACTAATTATAATAAGGTTTTAAGGAGTCTAGGTTATTTTGATCCTTCGAATGAGATTGGTGTAACTGGCTCTGAAGGGCATGCTCCAGACCCTAACATCAATCTCTATAGTCTTT
>NZ_KV818075.1:0-1189 GCF_001814835.1 Streptococcus sp. HMSC072D07 | reverse complement strand
GTTCCAGTTGGAGTCACCTTAGTAAACTCTGGACTGTAAGTTGCAGTAACTGGGGTGCCGTTCTTATCTACACGTTTGACTGTAACTGAATCTGGTTTTCCAACAAACTGCTTGTCTGGAGTGAAGGTTACAGTTCCGTCTGGTGCAATCGTGTAGGTTCCTTGGCCTGGAATAGTCTTCTCTTTGCTTCCATCTGCGAAGGTTGGCTCAATTGTTTCATCGATTGGAACCAATGGGTCACCTCCTTGGAAGCTTGGAGTTCCTGTTTGTGGAACACCCTGAGGACCTGTACTTGTTGCACTGGTTCCAGTTGGAGTCACCTTAGTAAACTCTGGGCTGTAAGTCGCAGTCACTGGGGTGCCATTCTTATCTACGCGTTTGACTGTGACTAGATCTGGGTTTCCGACAAACTGTTTGTCTGGAGTGAAAGTTACTGTTCCATCTGATGCAATCGTGTAAGTTCCTTGTCCTGGAATAGTTTTCTCTTTGCTTCCATCTTCGAAGGTTGGCTCAACTGTTTCATCAATTGGAACCAGTGGATCACCACCTTGGAAGCTTGGAGTGCCTGTTTGTGGAACACCCTGAGGACCTGAGCTGGTTACGTTAGTTCCTGTTGGGGTTACCTTCGTAAACTCTGGACTATAAGTTGCAGTAACTGGGGTGCCGTTCTTATCCACACGTTTCACTGTGACTGGATCTGGGTTTCCGACAAACTGTTTGTCTGGTGCGAAGGTCACTGTACCGTCTGGTGCAATCGTGTAAGTTCCTTGACCTGGAATAGATATCTCTTTGCTTCCATCTTTGAAGGTTGGCTCTACTGTTTCATCGATTGGAACCAATGGATCGCCACCTTGGAAGGTTGGAGTGCCCGTTTGTGGAACACCCTGAGGACCTGTGCTGGTTGCGCCAGTTCCTGTTGGTGTTACCTTGGTCACTGTTGGGGTATAAGTCGCAGTGACTGGGGTACCGTTCTTATCAACTCGTTTAACTGTTACTGGATCTGGAGTTCCGAAGTATTTCTTATCCGGCGTAAAGGTAATAGATCCATCTAGGTTAATGGTATACACACCCACACCTGGAACTGTTTTCGTGGACTGTCCATCTTCGAAAGTCATTGGTTTCGTATCATCAATTGGAACCAGTGGATTGCCTTCTGTGAAGGTTGGGGTACCTTTTTGCGGTTGACCTT
>NZ_KV818074.1:43005-43689 GCF_001814835.1 Streptococcus sp. HMSC072D07 | reverse complement strand
CCAAGTAAAACGGAAGTGAAGACAGCAGAAGGCACATGGAGCTTCAAGTCCTATGACAAGACATCTGAAACTATTAATGGAGCAGATGCCCACTTTATCGGTACTTGGGAATTCACTCCAGCGCCAACAGTGACTCATAAGGCAACTCACGAGTTTGTCAGCGGAACGCCAGGAAAAGAACTTCCACAAGAAGTGAAAACCTTGCTTCCAGCAGACCAAACAGACTTGAAAGATGGCAACCAAGTAACTCCAACACAACCAAGTAAAACGGAAGTTAAGACAGCAGAAGGCACATGGAGCTTCAAGTCATACGACAAGACTTCAGAGACTGTCAACGGTTCAGATGTTAAGTTTGTAGGAACATGGGAATTTACAGCGAGCCCAGCATCAACAGTGACTCATAAAGCAGTTCACGAGTTTGTCAGCGGAACGCCAGGAAAAGAACTTCCACAAGAAGTGAAAACCTTGCTTCCAGCAGACCAAACCGACTTGAAAGACGGTAGTCAAGCGACTCCAACTCAGCCAAGTAAAACAGAAGTGAAGACAGCAGAAGGTACCTGGAGCTTCAAGTTCTACGATAAGACATCGGAAACAATTAATGGATCAGATGTTAAGTTTGTAGGTACATGGGAATTCACCCCATCCCCAACCTATAAGGCAACTCACGAGTTTGTCAGCGGAACT
>NZ_KV818074.1:42686-42905 GCF_001814835.1 Streptococcus sp. HMSC072D07 | reverse complement strand
AAGACAGCAGAAGGTACCTGGAGCTTCAAGTCTTATGACAAGACATCTGAAACCATCAATGGAGCAGATGTTAAGTTTGTAGGTACATGGGAATTTACAGCAACTCCAGTTCCAACAGTGACTCATAAAGCGGTTCATGAGTTTGTCAGCGGAACTCCAGGTAAAGAGCTTCCACAAGAAGTGAAATCCTTGCTTCCAGCAGATCAAACAGACTTGAAA
>NZ_KV818074.1:34908-42586 GCF_001814835.1 Streptococcus sp. HMSC072D07 | reverse complement strand
GCAACTCACGAGTTTGTCAGCGGAACTCCAGGTAAAGAACTTCCACAAGAAGTGAAATCCCTGCTTCCATCAGACCAAACAGACTTGAAAGATGGCAGTCAAGCAACGCCAACGCAACCAAGTCAAACAGAAGTTAAGACAGCAGAAGGTACCTGGAGCTTCAAGTCCTATGATAAGACATCCGAAACCATCAATGGAGTAGACGCACACTTCGTAGGCACCTGGGAATTCACTCCGGCCCCAATTAAAGATTCTGGAAATACTAGTCAACCAGAAGAAAGAAGTAGTCAAAATCAGAACTTGTTACCAAACACAGGCTCAGCAGTATCTGGTCTTCTTTCAATCATTGGCCTTGCCTTTGCAAGCCTAGCAGTTTTTGTCCTTCGCAAGAAAGACTAAGCAACTCTTAGGAAATAACAAAATGACTTCTTAATTCCTGAGTCTAAGAAGAGAGAACGAGAAATCGTTCTCTCTTTTTCTTGCATTTTATATCGAGATGTGATATAGTTTATATAACGAGGTGCGATATATCGAACTAAATAGGAGGTGGGGTTAAATGGAATTGACGGATAAGATTCGTCGGGTTTATCTTCCGATGACGGAAACAGGATTTTATATCTTGTTCTGTCTACAAAAGGAACGTCATGGTTATAGTATTACACAAAAGGTCAAGGAGATGACAGATTCACAAGTTTTGATTAGTCCTGGAACTATGTATGGAACCTTGTCAAAAATGGAAAAGGATGGCTTGATCTCCTTTGTCCGAGAGGAGGAAAAACGGAAAATCTATCAGATAACAGATTTGGGACGAAAGGTTTTGGAGATTGAATTGAAACGTATTGAACGGCTCTATAGAAACAGTCAGGAGGAAGTATGATGGAAAAGAAGGTTGTATATCGGATATCTACAATTGCGGATTATGATAGAGAGGCCTTATACCTTGGGGAAATGCATGCTAAGGGCTGGAAACTTAAGGAAGTAAGCTACTCTAACTTAGTAGTTGCGGTTAAGTATACTTTTGAAAAGTGCCAACCGGAGCAGGTGTCTTATCAGTTGGACTTTTATCCCATGAAAAAATCAGAGAGAGCCTCCTATTTACAACTATTTAAAGACTGTGGCTGGGAGCATATTACAGACTTTAATAGTTTTTCCTATTTTAGAAAACCACATTCTGAAATTGAATCGGATACTGAGTTTGAAATCTATAATGACGCTACAGGGAAGTTAGCTATGATCAAACGGATTTTAATAATGCGGATGCTTCCTATTTTGATTCTATTTTTAGCTCTACTACCGGTTTTCTCTAAGTTTGTCAGTGGAGCTAGTTCTTTCAGTTGGGGAATGTTTTTGATTGTCATAATAGATTGTGTTTTATTGATAGTTTTTGCGGTTCAGATTTCTTATATTTTTTGGAGCTTGTTTCAAAAGTGGAAAGAATTATCTGAAAAATAAAACCATGTATGTTTTCTGATTTGGAGGTAAGACAATGAATAGCAAAGTACAATTTCGGATTTTTAGCATTGTTGATTTGGACAAGGAAGAAGAATATTTACATGAGATGCACTTGAAAGGTTGGAGATATAGAACGAGTCGTTTTGGTTTTTTCTATTTTTGCCAATGCCAACCTGACGATGTCATCTACCGTATCTATGATTCTAGATTTCTTAAAAAGTATAAGCATGAACTACAAGATTTTAGAAATAGCGGTTGGGAATTGATAGAAACAGGTTTTTGTTCAATTCTTCGTAAACCAACTTCTGATATACTTTCAGAGGAGAAAGTCTATATGAGTAAGGGTCTCAGATGGGAAGTTATGCGGTCTAGACTTCGTTCCTGTATAGCCACTTTTTCAGGTGGTCTTGTTGTTTGCATGAGTTTGTATCGAGAAAACTTGTCTCAGTCTTTCTTTATTATTTTCGTTTTATACGCTTGCTTGATTTCTTATCTAATCTACGGTTTTTTCAGACTTAAAAGGAAATACCAAGTAGATGAGAAGTAAGATTCTAGGTCTGTAGACTGATTTTTAGCACTCTTGATAAAAGAGTGCTAATTTTTTTAAGTTTTTGTCTTGACATTCTCTTCTAAGGGTGTATAATAGAATCATGAGTTAGCACTTGAGTGCATAGAGTGCTAATCAATCGGACAGAGAGGAGTGATGAGATGGTTACAGAGCGTCAGCAGGATATTTTAAATCTGATCATTGACATCTTTACCAAAACGCACGAACCTGTCGGATCCAAGGCGCTACAAGAGTCTATCAATTCTAGTAGTGCTACCATTCGTAATGACATGGCAGCTCTAGAGAAGCAGGGTTTGCTTGAGAAGGCTCATACCTCAAGCGGTCGGATGCCAAGTGTCGCGGGATTTCAGTACTATGTGAAACACTCGCTTGCTTTTGACAGACTGGCTGAAAATGAGGTATACGAGATTGTCAAAGCCTTTGATCAGGAATTCTTCAAATTGGAGGATATCCTGCAAGAGGCTGCTAATCTACTGACAGACCTGAGCGGCTGTACGGTAGTAGCACTGGATGTTGAGCCGAGCAGGCAACGGTTGACAGCCTTTGATATCGTTGTTTTGGGGCAACATACAGCCTTGGCAGTATTTACCCTAGACGAGTCCCGAACGGTTACCAGTCAATTTCTGATTCCAAGGAACTTCTTGCAGGAAGATTTAAATCGCCTCAAGACCTTGATTCAAGAACGTTTCCTCGGTCACACGGTTCTAGATATTCACTACAAGATTCGGACGGAGATTCCGCAGATTATCCAGCGTTACTTCACAACAACGGACAATGTCATGGATCTCTTTGAACACATTTTTAAAGAAATGTTCAACGAAAACATTGTGGTATCGGGCAAGGTCAATCTCTTGAATTTTGCCAATCTAGCAGCCTATCAGTTCTTTGACCAACCGCAAAAAGTGGCTCTGGAGATTCGTGAAGGTCTGCATGAAGATCAAATGCAAAATGTCCGTGTTGCAGACAGTCAGGAATCCTGTCTAGCAGATTTGGCGGTGATTAGCAGTAAGTTCCTCATTCCTTATCGAGGTTTTGGAATTCTAGCGATTATCGGTCCAGTCAATCTAGATTATCAGCAATTGGTCAACCAAGTCAATGTGGTCAATCGTGTTTTGACGATGAAGTTGACAGATTTTTATCGCTACCTCAGCAGTAATCATTACGAAGTAAATTAATTTTGAAATCATTAAAGGAGGCGAAAATGGCCCAAGATAAAAAGAACGAAGAAATGAAAGAAGAGGAAGTTGTGGAAGCAACTGAAGAAACAACTCCTGAGAAGTCTGAGTTGGACTTGGCAAATGAACGTGCGGATGAGTTCGAAAACAAATACCTTCGCGCTCATGCAGAAATGCAAAATATTCAACGCCGTGCCAATGAAGAACGTCAAAACTTGCAACGTTATCGTAGCCAAGATCTGGCAAAAGCAATTTTACCGTCGCTTGACAACTTAGAACGTGCACTTGTAGTTGAAGGATTGACAGACGATGTCAAAAAAGGATTGGAGATGGTGCAAGAGAGCTTGATTCACGCTTTGAAAGAAGAAGGAATTGAAGAAATCGCAGCTGACGGCGAATTTGACCATAACTATCACATGGCCATCCAAACTCTCCCAGCAGACGATGAACACCCAGCAGACACCATCGCCCAAGTCTTCCAAAAAGGTTACAAACTCCATGACCGTATCTTAAGACCAGCCATGGTAGTAGTCTATAATTAGGATACAAAGCCCGTAAAAACTTGTCCGAAACGACAATAAACTATGAAGAAGGATAAAAAGCAAGCCGGAGGCTTGCAAGGAAGATATTTCCCGCCGTGGTGAAAGTTTCAGTAGCTTTTGCTACTGAAACAGGGGATTTTTGAGACAATAGGCTCAAAAATAAGTGATGAAATCCCGTAGGGAGTTGCTCACGTCCCCACCACTTAAGGGGAATATCAAAAAATCAAAATTCGAATTAAACTTTAAGGAGAAAAACACATGTCTAAAATTATCGGTATTGACTTAGGTACAACAAACTCAGCAGTTGCAGTTCTTGAAGGAACTGAAAGCAAAATCATCGCAAACCCAGAAGGAAATCGCACAACTCCATCTGTAGTGTCATTCAAAAATGGTGAAATCATCGTTGGTGATGCCGCAAAACGTCAAGCAGTTACAAACCCAGATACAGTAATCTCTATCAAATCTAAGATGGGAACTTCTGAAAAAGTTTCTGCAAATGGAAAAGAATACACTCCACAAGAAATCTCAGCTATGATCCTTCAATACTTGAAAGGTTACGCTGAAGAATACCTTGGTGAAAAAGTAACCAAAGCGGTTATCACAGTCCCGGCTTACTTCAACGACGCTCAACGTCAAGCAACTAAAGACGCTGGTAAAATCGCTGGTCTTGAAGTAGAACGTATCGTTAACGAGCCAACTGCAGCAGCTCTTGCTTACGGTTTGGACAAGACTGACAAAGAAGAAAAAATCTTGGTATTCGACCTTGGTGGTGGTACATTTGACGTATCTATCCTTGAATTGGGTGACGGTGTCTTCGATGTATTGTCAACTGCAGGGGATAACAAACTCGGTGGTGACGACTTTGACCAAAAAATCATCGATCACTTGGTAGCAGAATTCAAGAAAGAAAATGGTATTGACTTGTCTACTGACAAGATGGCAATGCAACGTTTGAAAGATGCGGCTGAAAAAGCTAAGAAAGACCTTTCTGGTGTAACTTCAACACAAATCAGCTTGCCATTCATCACTGCTGGTGAAGCTGGACCTCTTCACTTGGAAATGACTTTGACTCGTGCGAAATTTGACGATTTGACTCGTGACCTTGTAGAACGTACAAAAGTTCCAGTTCGTCAAGCCCTTTCAGATGCAGGATTGAGCTTGTCAGAAATCGACGAAGTTATCCTTGTTGGTGGTTCAACTCGTATCCCAGCCGTTGTAGAAGCTGTGAAAGCTGAAACTGGTAAAGAACCAAACAAATCAGTAAACCCTGACGAAGTTGTTGCCATGGGTGCTGCTATCCAAGGTGGTGTGATCACTGGTGATGTGAAAGACGTTGTCCTTCTTGACGTAACACCATTGTCACTCGGTATCGAAACAATGGGTGGCGTCTTTACAAAACTTATCGATCGCAACACTACTATTCCAACATCTAAATCACAAGTCTTCTCAACTGCAGCAGACAACCAACCAGCCGTTGATATCCACGTTCTTCAAGGTGAACGCCCAATGGCAGCAGATAACAAGACTCTTGGACGTTTCCAATTGACAGATATCCCAGCTGCACCTCGTGGAATTCCTCAAATCGAAGTAACATTTGACATTGACAAGAACGGTATCGTCTCTGTTAAGGCTAAAGATCTTGGAACTCAAAAAGAACAAACAATTGTTATCCAATCAAACTCAGGTTTGACAGACGAAGAAATCGACCGCATGATGAAAGATGCTGAAGCTAACGCTGAAGCAGATAAGAAACGTAAAGAAGAAGTAGACCTTCGTAACGAAGTAGACCAAGCTATCTTTGCGACTGAAAAGACAATCAAAGAAACTGAAGGCAAAGGCTTCGATGCAGAACGTGATGCTGCCCAAGCTGCCCTTGATGAGCTTAAGAAAGCCCAAGAAGACAACAACTTGGACGAAATGAAAGCAAAACTTGAAGCATTGAATGAAAAAGCACAAGGACTTGCTGTTAAACTCTACGAACAAGCTGCTGCAGCCCAACAAGCTCAAGCAGGAGCAGAAGGCGCACAAGCAACAGGAAACGCAGGCGATGACGTCGTAGACGGAGAGTTTACGGAGAAGTAAGATGCAAAGCTCGTTAAAACCTCACAGTGAAAATAGGAAATCTGACGCAGAAACTTTAGTTTCTAGAAAGATTTGAACCTAAAGGTAGCCATATCTGTAGTTCGCTAAAGCGAAAACAGCTACGTCTCTTTTTCACCAAGAGGTTAGGGCGTGCAGATGTTGAGGCGTTTAAAAAACGAAAGAAAAATAGGAAGCCATCGCCTTATGCGATGCACAAAAGATGGCTTATCTTTTTTCCGAAGTTTTTAGCCGAAACTCAGTTAAGCCTAACTCGTTAAGAATGACGAATTACTAAGGTTCATTGTCTAAATGTAATAATGATAGGAAGAAATCCAGAGGTTGTAACCCAGCCTCTGTTTTTCGGTAAAAAGGGACTGAACCTGATTTGTTGGGGTTTTGTCTCATTAATATAAAAGAAAGGAATTGAACCCGACCTAGATTGAGGTTTCGTTCCGTAAGATTAATAGAAAGGAATAAGGGTGTTCGTAATTGAACTCGAGCGGAAAGCTTGGAAATTAGATAAACCTCCTAAGAAATCAGGATTTCTTGTCGGTTTCCTAAATTTCAGTCGCTTTCTGTTCGCTCTTAGTATCTTGTATGAACAATACTGAATTTTATGATCGTCTGGGGGTGTCAAAAAACGCTTCGGCAGACGAGATCAAAAAGGCTTATCGTAAGCTTTCTAAAAAATATCACCCAGATATCAACAAGGAGCCTGGTGCTGAGGAAAAATACAAGGAAGTTCAAGAAGCCTATGAGACTTTGAGTGATGACCAAAAACGTGCAGCCTACGACCAATATGGTGCTGCGGGTGCCAACGGTGGCTTTGGTGGTGCTGGTGGTTTCGGCGGCTTTGACGGAGCAGGTGGCTTCGGTGGTTTTGAAGATATCTTCTCAAGTTTTTTCGGAGGAGGCGGAGCTTCGCGCAATCCAAACGCCCCTCGTCAAGGGGATGACCTCCAGTATCGTGTGAACTTAACCTTTGAAGAAGCTATCTTCGGAACAGAAAAAGAAGTTAAATACAATCGTGAAGCCAGCTGTCGTACATGTAATGGATCTGGTGCTAAGCCAGGGACAAGTCCAGTCACTTGTGGACGCTGTCATGGCGCTGGTGTCATTAATGTCGATACGCAGACTCCTCTTGGTATGATGCGTCGCCAAGTAACTTGTGATGTCTGTCATGGTCGCGGAAAAGAGATCAAAGATCCATGTACTACCTGTCATGGAACAGGTCATGAAAAACAAGCTCATAGCGTCCATGTAAAAATCCCTGCCGGTGTTGAAACTGGTCAACAAATTCGCCTAGCTGGTCAAGGTGAAGCAGGCTTTAACGGTGGACCTTATGGTGACTTGTATGTAGTGGTTTCAGTAGAAGCCAGCGATAAGTTTGAACGTGAAGGAACAACTATTTTCTACAAGTTAAATCTTAATATCGTCCAAGCTACTCTTGGAGATACTGTGGAAATTCCAACCGTGCATGGAGATGTTGAATTGGTTATCCCAGAAGGAACTCAGACTGGTAAGAAATTCCGCCTACGTGGCAAGGGAGCACCGAGCCTTCGTGGTGGTGCTGTTGGTGACCAATACGTTACAGTCAATGTCGTGACTCCGACAGGCTTGAACGATCGCCAAAAAGCAGCGCTTAAAGAATTCGCAGCTGCAGGTGACTTGAAAGTCAATCCAAAGAAAAAAGGCTTCTTTGACCATATAAAAGATGCCTTTGAAGGAGAATAAAGTAAAAAGAGCCGGCGAGCTCTTTTTAAAGCGTAAACAAGCTATATCCCATCAACTATACACCACAATTGAGACAACTCATTCACCATTTCATAACTAATACTCTTCGAAAATCTCTTCAAACC
>NZ_KV818074.1:0-34808 GCF_001814835.1 Streptococcus sp. HMSC072D07 | reverse complement strand
ATACTCTTCGAAAATCTCTTCAAACCACGTCAACGTCGCCTTGCCGTATATATGTGACTGACTTCGTCAGTCTTATCTACAACCTCAAAACAGTGTTTTGAGCAACCTGCGGCTAGTTTCTTAGTTTACTCTTTGATTTTCATTGAGTGTAATCAAATACTTTCCCAGACCTTTCGCCGTAATGAAAACACCTGAAATCGGTTGATTTCAGGTGTTCGGAAACTTTGAGACCTAGGCTCAAAGTTTAGGTATGGAATTTCGAAGAAGGTCGCTACCGTCCGTCATTACTTAAGGAAAGTCTTAAAAAATCTATAAACTAAAAAGAGCCATCGGGCTCTTTTTAGTTATCCTCAAGCTCCTGTGTTTCTTTTATCACAGTTAGTCTAGTTTGGAAATCTTTTTCCAAGACTTTGAACTTGTAGGTTAAATCTTTTTGGTATTCCTTGATAAGGGTTTTTTGTTGGTCGATGATTTGTAGGCTGTTTTGGATGATATCCAAATCATCCTTGATAGCTTGGACGCGGTCAGTTGTATCTAGCACTTCATACTGAATGGCTTGGCGATTTTTCACGACAAAATAACTTCCAGCTGCAGCTCCTGCGAATAGCAGTAGATTTGATAGTTTCATGGCATCTCCTTAAGCGTTTTTAATGGTTTCAGCGACTTGGGCAAGTTTGTCAAAGTCAGGTTCGTGGGCGATAAAGTCAATCTTGAGGTCATCTTCTGCACCGTAGCGAGGAACAAGGTGCACGTGGGTATGAAAGACTGTTTGACCAGCGACTTCTTCACAGTTAGCAATGATATTCATGGCAGCAGCCTTGGTAGCCTTCATGACTTTTTGAGCCACTGTTGGTACTTGGGCAAAGAGTTGGCTAGCGCTGGCAGCGTCCATCTCCAAAAGATTGCGATAGTGCTCTTTGGGTACAATGAGGGTGTGTCCAGGCGTTACTTGAGAGATATCAAGAAAGGCAAGAACCTGCTCATCTTCGTATACTTTGGAAGCAGGAATCTCTCCTGCGATGATCTTACAAAAAATGCAATCTGACATAAAATCCACCTCTACTGTATTGAATTTTGATATAATATAGCTACATTATACCAGATTCGGAGAAAATATGTTAGAAATTAAAAACCTGACAGGAGGCTATGTTCACGTTCCTGTCTTGAAAGATGTGTCCTTTACAGTTGAAAGTGGGCAGTTGGTCGGTTTGATTGGGCTCAACGGTGCTGGGAAATCAACGACAATCAATGAGATTATTGGTCTGTTGACACCTTACAGTGGAGAAATCAAGATTAATGGTCTCACCCTGCGAGAAGATGCGACCAGCTATCGCAAGCAGATTGGCTATATCCCAGAAACGCCTACTCTGTATGAGGAATTGACTCTTAGAGAGCATATCGAGACGGTGGCTATGGCCTATGGTATTGAGCAAAAAGCGGCTTTTGAGCGAGTAGAATCTTTGTTAAAAATGTTTCGTTTGGATCAAAAATTAGATTGGTTTCCTGTGCATTTTTCCAAAGGAATGAAGCAGAAGGTCATGATTATCTGTGCCTTTGTCGTAGATCCGAGTCTTTTCATCGTTGATGAGCCTTTTCTTGGCCTCGATCCGCTGGCGATTGCCGACTTGATTCAGCTTTTAGAAGTAGAAAAGAAAAAAGGCAAGTCCATTCTTATGAGTACACACGTGCTAGACTCAGCAGAAAAGATGTGTGATGCCTTTGTCATTCTCCACAAGGGAGAGGTGCGGGCTCAGGGGAACCTCCAGCAACTCCGTGAAGCCTTTGACATGCCTGAAGCGAGTTTGAATGATATTTACTTGGCTCTGACCAAAGAGGAGGAGCTATGAAAGACTTGTTTTTAAAGAGAAAGCAGGCTTTTCGTAAGGAGTGTGTCGGTTATCTGCGTTATGTTCTCAATGACCACTTTGTCTTGTTCCTGCTAGTTCTCATCGGTTTTCTAGCTTACCAGTACAGTCAACTCCTGCAACATTTTCCTGAAAACCACTGGCCTATCCTCTTGTTTTTGGGGATTGTATCTGCCTTGCTTTTGGCTTGGGGAGGAATCGCGACCTACATGGAAGGGCCTGACAAGCTCTTTCTCTTAGTCAGTGAAGAGGAGGTTAAGTCTCACCTCAAAGGGCAGACGATGCGCTCACTGGTCTTTTGGCTTTTTGTCCAGACCCTTTTCTTGCTTTTATTTGCGCCCTTATTTTTAGCCATGGGTTATGGCTTGCCAGTTTTTCTCATCTATGTGCTTTTATTGGGAGCTGGGAAATATCTTCTCTTTCGCCAAAAAGCCAGTAAATTTTATACTGAGACTGGCCTCAACTGGGACTATGTGATTGCCCAAGAAAGCAAACGCAAGCAAGTTTTGCTTCGTTTCTTTGCTCTCTTTACTCAGGTCAAGGGCGTTTCCAATAGTGTCAAACGTCGCGCTTATCTGGATTTCATCCTAAAGACTGTTCAGAAGGTACCTGGGAAAATTTGGCAAAATCTCTATCTTCGTTCTTACTTGCGAAATGGAGACCTCTTTGCCCTCAGTTTGCGTCTTTTGCTCCTATCCTTGTTAGCTTTGCTCTTTATCGAGCAATCTTGGATTGCGACAGCAGTGGTGGTTCTATTTAACTACCTCTTGCTCTTTCAGTTACTCGCCCTCTATCATGCCTTTGACTACCAGTACTTGACTCAGCTCTTTCCACTAGAAAAAGGGGAGAAAGAGAAGGGATTGAAACAGATTGTAGTCGGTGTGGGAAGTGCAGTTCTTTTGTTAGAATTGCTGGTCGGAGCAGTGGTTTTTCAAGAAAAAATAGCCTTGTTGGCTCTTGTAGGGGCTGGTTTCTTCCTACAATTGTTTTATTTACCTTACCAACTAAAAAGATTGGTTGACGAATAGACCAAAAACTAGTAGAATAGTAAGGAAACTTTATACGGAGGAAAGAAATGGACTTGGGTGATAATGAGCTAACGCTGACCCCTATCCCTGGGAAGAGTGGCAAAGCTTATATGGGAAGCTACCCTGATGGGAAGCGCGTCTTTGTAAAAATGAACACCTCTCCAATCCTACCTGGCCTTGCCAGAGAACAAATCGCTCCTCAATTACTATGGACTCGTCGTTTAGCGGATGGTCGTGATATGTGTGCACAAGAATGGTTGACGGGCAAAATCTTGACCCCCTACGATATGAATCGCAAGCAGATTATCAATATCTTGAACCGCCTTCACCGCTCGCGTCCCTTGATGAAGCAGTTGAGCCGTTTGGGCTATACCATGGAAACACCAGTTGATTTGCTACGTTCTTGGCAGCAAGGAGTTCCAGAAATCTTGAAGCAGAACCACTATTTGAACAGTGTGATTGCTGAGCTAGGTAAGACGGTTCCAGGTTTTAGGGAAGACCATGCAACGATTGTGCATGGAGATCTTCGTCATAGTAATTGGATTGAGACAGAGAGTGGACTCGTTTATCTAGTGGATTGGGATTCGGTTCGTCTGACGGATCGTATGTTTGATGTAGCGCATTTGCTATGCCACTACATTCCGGATCATCAGTGGCGCCAATGGTTGAGAGACTACGGCTATAAGTACAATCAGACAGTGTTAGATAAATTGTATTGGTATGGTCAGTATTCTTACTTGAACCAGATTGCCAAATACTGTGAAAATCAAGATTTAGACAATGTAAACCGGGAGATTTACGCCTTGCGTGTCTTCCGTGACAAGTATGGAAAGAAGAGATGAGAGTTAGAAATCGTAAAGGGGCTACAGAATTACTAGAGGCCAATCCTCAGTATGTGGTCCTCAATCCCTTAGAAGCAAAAGGGAAATGGCGAGACTTGTTTGGAAATGATCATCCTATTCATGTTGAGGTTGGAAGTGGGAAAGGGGCCTTCGTATCTGGAATGGCCAAGCAAAATCCCGACATCAACTACATCGGGATTGATATCCAAAAGTCGGTATTGAGTTATGCCTTGGATAAGGTATTAGAAGTTGGAGTGCCCAATATCAAGTTGCTGTGGGTAGATGGTTCAGATCTGACCGACTACTTTGAAGACGGTGAGATTGATCGTCTCTACCTAAACTTTTCAGATCCCTGGCCTAAAAAACGCCATGAAAAGCGTCGTTTGACTTACAAGAGTTTCTTGGATACCTTCAAGCGCATCTTGCCTGAGAATGGGGAAATCCATTTCAAGACAGACAATCGTGGCTTATTTGAGTATAGTCTAGTGAGCTTTTCTCAGTATGGGATGAAACTCAATGGTGTTTGGCTGGACTTGCATGCCAGTGATTTTGAAGGCAATGTCATGACAGAATATGAGCAAAAATTCTCCAGCAAAGGTCAAGTGATCTATCGAGTTGAAGCAGAATTTTAAGAAATAGCTTGAAAACCAGCTGTTTGAGTGCTAATGCTTTACATAAATTGACAAACGTGCTATACTGATAGTAAGAATATGAGAAAGAGAGGCGGGGAAATATCTTCGCCTCTTGCTTATGAGGAGGTGGACGCAATCGCAACAATCGTAGAATTAGTCAGAGAAGTTGTAGAACCTGTCATCCAAGCACCTTTCGAGCTCGTGGATATCGAGTATGGAAAGATTGGCAGTGACATGATTCTCAGTATTTTTGTAGATAAACCCGAAGGAATTACCTTGAACGACACGGCAGACTTGACAGAAATCATCAGTCCTGTCTTAGATACCATCAAGCCCGATCCCTTCCCAGAACAATATTTCCTAGAAATCACCAGTCCAGGCTTGGAACGTCCTTTGAAAACCAAGGATGCTGTCGCTGGAGCTGTTGGGAAATACATCCATGTCGGGCTCTACCAAGCCATTGATAAGCAAAAAGTCTTTGAAGGCACCTTGGTATCCTTTGAAGGGGATGAGTTGACTATGGAGTATATGGACAAGACACGTAAGAAAACCGTTCAAATTCCATACAGTTTAGTATCAAAAGCACGTTTAGCAGTAAAACTATAGAAAAGAAAGGATAGCTTTTGAGGATTCAAAAGTAAAAAGAACATGAGTAAAGAAATGCTAGAGGCCTTCCGCATTTTGGAAGAAGACAAGGGAATCAAAAAAGAAGACATCATCGACGCAGTAGTAGAGTCGCTTCGTTCCGCTTATCGCAGACGCTATGGTCAATCTGACAGCGTAGCTATTGATTTCAACGAAAAGACAGGTGACTTTACTGTCTATACTGTCCGTGAAGTTGTTGATGAAGTATTTGATAGCCGTTTGGAAATCAGTTTAAAAGATGCCCTTGCTATTAATTCAGCCTATGAGCTTGGGGACAAGATTAAATTTGAAGAAGCACCAGGTGAGTTTGGTCGTGTAGCAGCCCAATCTGCCAAACAAACCATCATGGAAAAAATGCGCAAGCAAACACGTGCTATCACCTACAATACTTACAAAGAGCATGAGCAAGAAATCATGTCAGGTACAGTAGAACGTTTTGACAACCGCTTTATCTATGTCAACCTTGGCAGCATCGAAGCACAATTGTCAAAACAAGACCAAATTCCTGGAGAAGTGTTTGCTTCCCACGATCGTATTGAGGTTTACGTTTATAAAGTTGAAGACAACCCTCGTGGTGTCAACGTCTTTGTTAGTCGTAGCCACCCAGAAATGATCAAACGATTGATGGAACAAGAGATTCCAGAAGTATATGATGGAACTGTTGAAATCATGAGCGTAGCCCGTGAAGCAGGTGACCGTACGAAAGTTGCTGTTCGTAGCCACAATCCTAACGTGGATGCTATCGGAACAATCGTTGGACGTGGTGGAGCGAACATCAAGAAAATTACTAGCAAATTCCACCCAGCTCGCTACGATGCTAAGAGTGACCGCATGGTACCGGTAGAAGAAAACATCGACGTTATCGAATGGGTAGCAGATCCAGCTGAGTTTATCTACAATGCCATTGCTCCTGCCGAAGTTGACCAAGTTATCTTTGATGAAAATGACAGCAAACGTGCCTTGGTGGTTGTGCCAGATAACAAACTATCTCTTGCTATCGGTCGTCGTGGACAAAATGTTCGCTTAGCAGCACATTTGACTGGTTACCGTATCGATATCAAGTCTGCAAGTGAATTTGAAGCTATGGAAGAAGCAGGTCAAGTGGATTACGCTGAAACAGACGAATTGACTGAAGAATAAGATCTGCAAGAGGAGGGAAAGATGAAAACAAGAAAAATCCCTTTGCGCAAGTCTGTTGTATCCAATGAAGTGATTGACAAGCGTGATTTGCTCCGTATTGTCAAGAACAAAGAAGGTGAGGTCTTTATCGACCCGACAGGCAAGGCTAATGGCCGGGGCGCTTATATCAAGCTAGACAATGCAGAAGCCCTAGAGGCTAAAAAGAAAAAAGTCTTTAACCGTAGCTTTAACATGGAAGTCGAAGAAAGCTTTTATGACGAGTTGATCGCCTATGTTGATCACAAAGTAAAAAGAAGAGAGTTAGGACTTGAATAAGCAAAAAGTAAGTAATCTCTTGGGATTGGCTCAGCGAGCAGGGAAAATCATCTCGGGTGAAGAAATGGTTGTCAAAGCCATTCAAGACCGGAAGGTTAAATTGGTATTTCTAGCTCATGATGCTAGCCCAAATCTAACCAAGAAGATTCAGGATAAAAGCCACTATTATCAAGTAGAAGTTATTACCGTGTTTTCAACACTGGAATTAAGCATAGCAGTCGGAAAATCGAGAAAGGTTCTGGCTGTAACAGATGCTGGATTTACAAAGAAAATGAGGTCTCTTATGGAATAGAAGAGGAGGACATGATTTGTCTAAGAAAAGATTGTACGAAATCGCAAAAGAACTTGGAAAAGAAAGTAAGGAAGTTGTAGCGCGTGCAAAAGAGCTGGGCTTGGAAGTGAAAAGCCATGCATCAAGCGTAGAGGCGGCTGCTGCTGAGCAAATCGCGGCTAGCTTTAAGCCTGCTACTCCAAAAACAGAAGCAAAACCTGTAGCACCAAAAGCAAGTGTAGAAAAGAAAGTTGAAAAGCCTGTATCAGATAAACCAGTTGTCGCTAAGGAAGAAAGTAAACCAGCTACACCTGCAGCTCCTAAGGAAGAAAAAGTAGTGGCCGCAAGACCACAGAGTCGAAACTTCAAGGCGGAGCGTGAGGCGCGTGCCAAAGAGCAGGCAGAACGACGCAAACAAAACAAGGGCAACAACCGTGACCAACAACAAAACGGAAACCGTCAGAAAAATGACGGCCGTAATGGTGGTAAACCTGGTCAAGGGAACCGCGACAATCGCCGACTCAACGACCAAGGGAAAAAATCACAAGGTCAAGGGAATCGTGGCAATGATCGCCGTCAGCAACAAGACTTCCAGCCAAAACAAGCTGGACCACGTGTTGACTTTAAAGCCCGTGCAGCAGCCCTAAAAGCAGAGCAAAATGCAGAGTACGCACGCTCAAGCGAGGAGCGCTTCAAACAATCGCAAGCAGCCAAAGAAGCCTTGGCTCAAGCTAACAAACGCAAGGAGCCAGAGGAAATCTTTGAAGAAGCTGCTAAGCTAGCTGAACAAACGCAGCCAGCCGTAACAGTAGCTCCTGTAGCGAAAGAAGCGCCAGTGGATACACGTCGTAAAAAACAAGCTCGACCAGACAAAGAACGTGACGATTATGATCACGAAGAAGATGGTCCTAGAAAACAACAAAAGAATCGAAGTAGTCAGAATCAAGTGAGAAATCAAAGAAATAGTAACTGGAATAACAACAAGAAAAATAAAAAAGGGAACAAGCAAAACAACCGTAACCAGGCTCCAAAACCTGTTACAGAGCGTAAGTTCCACGAATTGCCAACAGAATTTGAGTATACAGATGGTATGACTGTTGCGGAAATCGCAAAACGGATCAAACGTGAACCAGCTGAAATCGTTAAGAAACTCTTTATGATGGGTGTGATGGCCACACAAAACCAATCCTTAGATGGAGAAACCATCGAACTCCTCATGGTGGATTACGGTATCGAAGCCAAACAAAAGGTTGAAGTGGATAATGCCGACATCGAACGTTTCTTTGTCGAAGATGGCTATCTTAATGAAGATGAATTGGTTGAGCGTCCACCAGTTGTAACCATCATGGGACACGTTGACCATGGTAAAACAACCCTCTTGGATACCCTTCGTAACTCTCGTGTTGCGACAGGTGAAGCAGGTGGTATCACGCAGCATATCGGTGCCTACCAAATCGTGGAAAATGGCAAGAAGATTACCTTCCTTGATACACCAGGACACGCGGCCTTTACCTCTATGCGTGCGCGTGGTGCATCTGTTACCGATATTACTATCTTGGTTGTAGCGGCCGACGACGGGGTTATGCCTCAGACTATCGAAGCCATCAACCACTCAAAAGCGGCAAACGTTCCAATTATCGTGGCTATCAACAAGATTGATAAACCAGGTGCCAACCCAGAACGCGTTATCGGTGAATTGGCAGAGCATGGTGTTATGTCAACAGCTTGGGGTGGTGATTCTGAATTTGTTGAAATCTCAGCTAAATTCAACCAAAACATCGATGAACTCTTAGAAACGGTCCTACTTGTGGCTGAAATCCAAGAACTCAAAGCAGACCCAACAGTGCGTGCGATTGGTACGGTTATCGAAGCGCGCTTGGATAAAGGAAAAGGTGCGGTCGCAACCCTTCTTGTCCAACAAGGTACCTTGAATGTCCAAGACCCAATCGTTGTCGGAAATACCTTCGGTCGTGTCCGTGCTATGACCAATGACCTTGGTCGTCGTGTCAAGGTTGCAGGCCCATCAACACCAGTTTCTATTACAGGTTTGAACGAAGCGCCAATGGCGGGTGACCACTTTGCCGTTTACGAAGATGAAAAATCTGCGCGTGCAGCCGGTGAAGAACGTGCCAAACGTGCTCTTATGAAGCAACGTCAAGCTACTCAACGTGTCAGCCTTGAAAACCTCTTTGATACGCTTAAAGCTGGTGAGCTTAAGTCAGTTAATGTTATCATCAAGGCCGACGTACAAGGTTCTGTTGAAGCCCTTTCTGCCTCACTTCAAAAGATCGATGTAGAAGGTGTCAAAGTTACCATTGTCCACTCGGCAGTCGGTGCTATCAACGAATCTGACGTGACTCTTGCGGAAGCTTCAAATGCCTTTATCGTTGGTTTCAACGTACGCCCTACACCACAAGCGCGTCAACAAGCGGAAGCTGACGATGTAGAAATCCGTCTCCACAGCATTATCTATAAGGTTATCGAAGAGATGGAAGAAGCCATGAAAGGGATGCTTGACCCAGAATTCGAAGAAAAAGTTATCGGTGAAGCAGTTATCCGTGAAACCTTCAAGGTATCTAAAGTGGGAACCATTGGTGGATTCATGGTTATCAACGGTAAGGTTACCCGTGACTCGAAAGTCCGTGTTATCCGTGACGGTGTCGTTATCTATGATGGCGAACTCGCAAGCTTGAAACACTACAAAGACGACGTGAAAGAAGTTACAAACGGTCGTGAAGGTGGATTGATGATTGATGGCTACAATGATATCAAGACTGATGATGTGATTGAGGCCTATGTCATGGAAGAAATCAAGAGATAAGATTTTTGCTCCTTTCTTAGGTGGTGAGGGACGCAAGCAAACCGATGGTTTCATTGCTTATTTTTGAGTCTAGTGTCTCAAAAATCCCCTGTGATGGGACTGATAAATCAGTTCCATCACTTTCACCACAGCGAAAGAAGCGGATGAGTTCAAATTGAACTTCGTTTCAATTTGAGCTGAAAATCAATAAATTTAAAAATAGCTAGGTCTGCTGGCCTAGCTTTTGGGTCAAAGTAGAGAAAGGAATATCATGGCAAATCATTTCCGTACGGATCGTGTGGGCATGGAAATCAAGCGTGAAGTCAACGAGATTTTGCAAAAGAAGGTCCGTGATCCGCGTGTCCAAGGTGTGACCATTACAGATGTTCAGATGCTGGGTGACTTGTCTGTTGCCAAGGTTTACTACACCATTTTGAGTAACCTTGCTTCGGATAACCAAAAAGCTCAAATCGGGCTTGAAAAAGCAACTGGTACAATCAAACGTGAACTTGGTCGCAATTTGAAATTGTACAAAATCCCAGATTTAACCTTCGTCAAAGATGAGTCCATTGAATATGGAAACAAGATTGACGAGATGCTACGCAATCTGGATAAGAACTAAGAAAGAGGGGCAACCCTCTTTTTTGTTGCCAGAGTATGATCATTGCTATTTGACGATGTATCTATCTGATAAAAATCGGTTTAAAAAATTTGTAAATTTCACATAGTATGATATGATAAAGTCTGATATGAATGAAAAACGGAGAGACATATGGCTAAACAAGATATAGCTATGCAAGTGCTGCAACAAGTAGTAAAATTACCCGTGGTCAAAGTTGATCGGGAGAAATTTTTAGTAGAAAAGTTTTCAAAGGAATTAGATCGCAAGGACATTTCAACTTTGATTGAACAAGGACCGACTTCTTTGTTGCCCCAGGAAAGCTTGGATCGAGTGGCCAAGGCCTGTATTAAGGACAATGTCCTGTTAGCCAGTGGAACATCGGTGTTAGCAGGTCTACCTGGAGGCCTTGCTATGGCGATCACTATCCCGACAGACGTAGCCCAGTTTTATGCTTTTTCATTGAAACTAGCTCAAGAACTAGGGTATATTTACGGATTTGATGATCTTTGGGCATCGCGCAATGAGTTAAGTGAAGATGCTAAAAACACTCTCTTGCTGTATCTCGGTGTGATGCTGGGAGTAAATGGCGCAGGTGCCTTGCTTCGATCAGGCGGTGTGACAGTAGCCAAGCAAGTCATAAAAGTAGTGAACAAGAAAGCCTTGACAAAAACTCTTTGGTATCCGATTTTAGAAAAAGTTTTGAAAATTTTTGGTGTCAATCTGACAAAAGGAGGCCTAGCTAAAGGGATGGGGAAAGTGATTCCTATCCTAGGTGGAGTCATTTCTGGTGGCTTAACCTTTGCGACCATGAAACCGATGGGAGAAAGATTGCAACAGGAATTGTCCAAGCTAGTCAACTACAATGAAGTGCAATATCAAAGAGACGTTGATACTATCCGAAAAGAGGTCGAAATCATCGAAGGTGAGTAATATGGGATTCATTAAAATTCTAGCCAAGACTTACGGGAATTACTTTTTTGTGATGCAAAGCATCAAAGTCCTGAAGAACATGAAAAAAGACGACAATGCTCTAGTAGGTTTCGGGAAAGTACTGCTTGCTGACAAGTTGATGGATGTAGCCCAGTGGCTCGCAAAACCAGATGATAAGGAATAACTTGAAATGAAAGAAACTAGCAGGAACTCTTCTGCTAGTTTTTTAATCTCTTTCCATATGGTATAATATAAGCAGTAAAATCATTTTATACTCTTCGAAAATCTCTTCAAACCACGTCAGCTTCACCTTGCCGTAGGTATGGTTACTGACTTCGTCAGTTCTATCCACAACCTCAAAACACTGTTTTGAGCAACCTGCGGCTAGCTTCCTAGTTTGCTCTTTGATTTTCATTGAGTATTAGAACATACAATGGAGGTCGTCATGGACAATATCATCGATGTGTCAATACCCGTTGCAGAAGTGGTAGACAAGCACCCAGAAGTTTTGGAAATCCTAGTGGAGCTCGGTTTTAAACCACTTGCTAATCCCTTGATGCGCAATACAGTCGGTCGCAAAGTATCGCTTAAGCAGGGTTCTAAACTTGAAGGAACGCCTATGGACAAGATTGTCCGCACACTGGAAGCGAATGGTTACGAAGTGATTGGATTAGACTAATGGCAGATGAACGGATTCATATCCTACGGGATATTTTGTTAGAATTGCACAACGGCGCCTCTCCCGAGTCAGTTCAGGAGCGTTTTGATGCGACTTTTACGGGTGTTTCAGCCATTGAGATTTCCCTCATGGAGCACGAGCTGATGAACTCAGACTCAGGTGTCACCTTTGAAGATGTCATGGAACTCTGCGATGTCCATGCTAATCTTTTTAAAAATGCTGTTAAGGGCGTCGAAGTAGAGGATACTGAACACCCTGGCCACCCAGTTCGCGTCTTCAAGGATGAAAATCTGGCTCTCCGTGCAGCTTTGATTCGCATTCGGAGACTGTTGGATACCTATGAGTCTATGGAAGATGAGGAAATGCTGGCAGAGATGCGCAAGGGCTTGGTCCGTCAAATGGGGCTTTTGGGGCAATTTGATATCCACTACCAGCGCAAGGAAGAGCTCTTCTTTCCTATCATGGAGCGCTATGGACACGATTCACCTCCCAAAGTTATGTGGGGAGTGGATGATCAGATCAGAGAACTCTTTCAGACAGCTCTAGCGACGGCTAAGGCACTACCCGAAGTGGCGATTAACACTGTAAAAGAAGATTTTGAAGCTTTTGCGACAGAGTTTGAAAGTATGATTTTCAAGGAAGAGTCCATTCTTCTCATGATTCTCCTTGAGTCCTTTAGTCAGGATGACTGGATTCAGATTGCGGAGGAGAGCGATGCCTACGGCTATGCCATCATCCGTCCGTCTGAGAAATGGGTGCCAGAGCGTCAGAGTTTCGTTGAGGAAAAAAGTGCAGAAGAGCCCGTACAACTAGACACGGCTGAAGGTCAAGTTCAGCAAGTCATCAATACTCCAGAAGGACAGTTCACCATTACCTTTACCCCTAAGGAAAAGGAAGCAGTGCTGGACCGTCATAGTCAACAGGCTTTTGGGAATGGCTATCTCTCCGTCGAGCAGGCCAACCTCATCCTCAATCACCTCCCTATGGAGATCACCTTTGTCAATAAAGACGACATTTTTCAGTACTACAATGACAATGCGCCAGCTGATGAGATGATTTTCAAACGGACGCCGTCCCAAGTTGGGCGCAATGTTGAACTCTGTCATCCGCCTAAGTACCTAGACAAGGTGAAGGCTGTCATGAAAGGTCTTCGTGAAGGTAAAAAGGACAAGTATGAAATGTGGTTCAAGTCGGAGTCGCGAGGCAAGTTTGTCCACATCACCTATGCTGCGGTACACGATGAAAACGGGGAATTCCAAGGCGTGTTGGAGTATGTTCAGGATATCCAGCCCTACCGAGAGATTGATACGGACTATTTCCGTGGATTAGAATAAGGAGAATCAATGAGTTACGAACAGGAATTTATGAAGGAATTCGAAGCCTGGGTCAATACCCAGATCATGATCAACGACATGGCGCACAAGGAAAGTCAAAAAGTCTACGAAGAAGACCAAGACGAGCGTGCCAAAGATGCCATGATTCGCTACGAGAGCCGTTTGGATGCCTACCAGTTCTTGCTTGGTAAGTTTGAAAATTTCAAGGCAGGCAAGGGATTCCATGATTTACCAGAAGGCTTGTTTGGTGAGCGAAACTATTAAAATACAGATACTTTCTTGATTTTTTGCCAAAATCTTGATAGAATATCTTTATTAAATCCTTGTCAGAGCAGGGATTTTTTATTGAAAGGATTTTATCATGTCAAAGAAACTCCAACGTAAAAAACAATTGCGAAATAGCCTTCGTCGTTCAGGTGCCTTTTCAAGTACGGTGACCAAGGTTGTAGAAGAGACCAAGAAAGTCGTGAAACACGCAGAAAAGTCTGCCAGCGAAGCAGGAAAAGTTGTCTCTAAAAAAGTGGAACAAGCAGTAGAAGCGACTAAGGAACAAGCTCAAAAAGTAGCCAATTCAGTAGAAGATTTCGCAGCGACTTTGGGTGGCCTCTCAGTAGATCGTGCTAAGACTTTCTATGATGAAGGCATCAAATCAGCTGCTGACTTTAAAAACTGGACTGAAAAAGAACTCCTTGCCTTGAAGGGAATTGGTCCAGCTACCATCAAGAAATTAAAAGAGCACGGAATCAGCTTCAAGTAATCTTTCTTGAGCCTTGCATTTCCGAGAAAAACTTGCTACAATAAAGCCATCAGAGGTGTTTTGAATCCCACATTTTACAGAAAGTGGCGGTGCTGAGAAGTCCACAAATGTATCAAAACTGGTTGCTGATGGATGAAAAATGAGATAATATTGTCTTTTTATTATAAAGACGAGAGTTGCGGGCTCTGCCCGAAATTGGGTGGTACCGCGGATAAACACATTCGTCCCTGTCATGTAGATGGCAGGGGCGATTTTTTGTAGAAAGCGAGGTAGAAGGATGACAAGAGCAGAGTTGCCAGAACGTTTAGAAACCGAACGGCTAGTCTTACGAGTCCGTACCGTGGCTGATGTTGTGGATATCTTTGACTATGCCAGTAGGCCAGAAGTTTCCTACCCAGCAGGCTTTCCGCCCGTCAAGAGCTTGGAAGATGAGATTTATTATCTGGAGCATATTCTGCCCGAGCGTAATGAAAAGAACAATCTCCCAGCGGGCTATGGAATTGTCGCTAAAGGAACCGATAAGGTCATAGGCTCTGTTGATTTCCCTCGTCGTCACGAGGATGATGTCTTGGAGATTGGCTATATCTTACATCCAGACTATTGGGGTTTAGGTTATATTCCAGAGGCGGCACGTGCCTTGATTGACCTAGCTTTTAAAGAACTTGCTCTTCACAAGATTGAACTGACTTGCTTTGGGTATAACCTTCAAAGTCAACGAGTTGCAGAGAAACTTGGCTTTACCCTCGAAGCTCGCATCCGAGATCGTAAAGATGCCCAAGGCAATCGCTGTGATGATTTGAGATACGGCTTGCTGAGGAGTGAGTGGGAGAGTTTTTAATGAGTAAGATATATTCTTGTTTTTATATGCTTTAAGGGAGACATGATGAGAAGTAGTCATAATCAAATATTAGATGCTTGGATTACAGTAGAACAATTATCAGAAGGGAATATTGAAAAAAGTGATTCTAAGTATAAGATTTTTCAAGGTGATGATTATCAATCAATATTAAAAGATTTTTTTAAACGTCAAAAATTAAAATCCAGTTCAGGGATTGCTGTTTATTGTGGAATTTTCCCTTTTCGAAAAATTATTGAAGTGTTAAGAGGCAAATACAATTTAAAGGCGACGGAGGAAGAATTGGGAAGAGCTTCTTATAAATTTACTTTTGCTCTATACTTTGATAAAGATTTGAAGTTCTTAGCTGATAAGTTTTTTTTAACCATGAGTGGGCAAATTTTCAAAAATGGGGAATTGCCTAAAGATTTCTTAATAGCAGAAAATGAGCTTCGAGAACAATTAGGTCAGGAGTTTCTTGATGGAGAGTTCAACGAAGTTTTTAGTAAACTTCTCAAAAAGTATGAGATTTCACCAAGTGATTGCAGATATTATTTTGTTAAGAATTTTGATGACGAAATAAATTTACATTCATTTTTTCTAAAGGATTTGAAATATGCAAAATCAATTTATAATGAAAATCTCAATAGTTATTTGTCAGGATTCGATTCTGTAAGGGTCAATTTGGACAGCAATAAAGAATCATCTTATTTTAATCCCAAAGATTTAGAAACAATACTTGAACCGAAAAATTATCCATTAGGAAGATTTCCTAGTAACCCTAGATATGCTCTTTCTATGATGCAACAAGTAGCTGTAAATCTAGCTTCAAATGCGGATGAGGAGGTGAGAAGTGTCAATGGACCTCCGGGGACTGGTAAAACGACACTTTTAAAAGACATTTTTGCAGATTTAGTAACGGAACAGGCTAGAATTATTAGTGAATTATCGGCTCCTAAACTTAAAGGGAATCTAGTTTATCATGACAATCCTTATCTTATTGCAAAATTACCAAAAGAAATTGCAGATAAAGGAATCGTAGTTGCAAGTTCTAACAATGGAGCTGTTAAAAATATTGTTAATGAATTACCCCAAAGAAAAGAAATCTATCAGAAATCAAATTGGTTAGATGAATTAAAGAAAATTAATTATTTTGCTGAAATCAGTAATGATTTATTGTTAGAAGATGAAGATGTTTCTAACGACAAAAAACATTGGGGATTATTTTCGATAGAAGGTGGAAAAAAACAGAATAGAGACCGTCTGCAAAATGTTTTAAAAGCAATACGACAAGAATTGAATTCGGATAAATTTCAATCGAATCCATCAGTATACGAAGAGTTTAAAATTCAATATCAGAAGCTGTTTGATAAAAGAGAAAAGATGCAAGAGATAGCGGATAAGATTCGATTTTATGTAAGATCGAAAAATGCTTACCAGCAGTTTGAGGTAGAGTTTCATCAGGATGATGCTCAAAGACGTTCAGAACTATCTAAAATACGGGATAAATATACTCAATTAGAAAATAGTAAAAAGAAAATAGAAACTGAGCTGTCTGAACGCGAGCATCTTATTTCTGTGTCAAATGTTAACAAACAGATTGCAGTACAAGATATTGAGTCAATTAAATTAAATGCTCCACGCTTCTTATGGTTTAAAAGACTTTTCACACCATCGAAATTAGATACTTATTTAATGAGATTGAATCAAGCAAATGAAAGTCTAAAAGCAGAAATGAAGAAGATATATGATGAAAGCCAATATTGCTACAGTTTGCAAAAAGAGATTGAAAAGTATGAATTTGAATTAAATCAACTGAGTCAAAGACAACAGAAGTATAATGAATGGAAATCTAAACAAGAGGATGAATTAATTCGCCATCAGGAAAAGTGTTTAAAATTACAATCTGAACTTGCTACATGTACAGTTAATAAGTTGAATTTTTCCGTTCCGTATGAAGAGCTGCAAGTATCAAATTTTTGGTTTGATGATGCCTATCGAGAAGAGCAGAGTCGTTTGTTTATTAAAGCACTTGCAGTTAGGAAACAATTTATATATGACAATCAAAAGCATTTTGAAAAAGCGTTATGGATTTGGGAGAAACCTCAAAACTATTCAATGAGAGATAATGCTAGTGATTTATATAAAACTTCATGGGATTGGATTAATTTCACTGTTCCAGTTATTAGTACAACTTTTGCAAGCTTTAATTCCATGTTTTGGTGTTTGCCTGAAAATAGTATCGGTAATGTATTTATTGATGAAGCTGGTCAGGCATTACCTCAAGCAAGTGTGGGGGCTATTTTTAGAAGTAAGCATATTATGGCTGTTGGGGATCCTTCTCAAATACAACCAGTACAGACTATGGATAAAAATATTTTAGGATTTTTAGCACAGCATCACAAGATAGCCTCTAAATATCTTGTATCATCAACGCAAGAATTGATGGATTCTGCTAGTAGATATGGTTTTAAAAAACAAGATGGGACATGGATAGGACTTCCTCTCTGGGTTCATCGTCGTTCTAGTGATCCGATGTTCAGTATTTCCAATAAAATTTCTTATGATAATTTAATGGTTCAAGGAAAGGAAGAAGCTCGAGGTATGGGAGAATGGTTTGACGTTGGTGGAGATGCTAAGGATAAATTTGTTCCTGAGCAAGCTGATTATTTGAAAGAAGAGTTGCAGAAAAGATATGAGGAATTTGATGATATTTATGTCATTACTCCTTTTAAAAATGTATCGGTTCAACTAGCAAAAGAACTAGATAAAATCGGTTTCACAAAGCGGGAAAATGGAAAACCTATAAATGTAGGGACGGTACATACTTTCCAAGGAAAAGAAAATAAGATTGTATATTTTGTGCTTGGAGCAGATAATATGAGTGAGGGGGCTGCTCGCTGGGCTGTCTCTGAGCCCAATATTTTAAACGTTGCAGCGACTAGAGCTAAAGAAGAGTTTTATATTATTGGGAATAAATCTCTTTACAAAGCCACACAGAGCCCTATTATAAGAGATACTATTGACATTTTAGATGCTTATCAAAGTAGCTTAGAAATTAACTAGAAAGGACACACACATGTCTAAAGAACTTTCACCTAAATACAATCCAGCCGAGGTTGAGGTTGGTCGTTACCAAAAATGGCTTGATGCCGATGTTTTCAAGCCTTCAGGCGATCAAAAGGCTAAGCCTTATTCAATCGTCATTCCACCACCAAACGTAACTGGGAAACTTCACCTTGGTCACGCTTGGGATACAACTCTTCAGGATATCATCATCCGTCAAAAACGCATGCAAGGTTTCGATACGCTTTGGCTTCCTGGTATGGACCACGCAGGGATTGCGACTCAGGCTAAGGTCGAGGAGCGCTTGCGTGGTGAGGGTATTAGCCGTTATGATCTCGGTCGTGAAAAATTCCTCGAGAAAGTCTGGGAATGGAAAGACGAATATGCGACGACTATCAAGGAACAATGGGGCAAGATGGGGCTCTCTGTAGACTACTCTCGTGAGCGTTTCACTCTTGATGAAGGTTTGTCAAAAGCTGTTCGCAAGGTTTTCGTGGACCTTTACAAGAAAGGCTGGATCTACCGTGGTGAGTTTATCATCAACTGGGACCCCGCAGCTCGCACAGCCCTTTCTGATATCGAGGTGATCCACAAGGACGTCGAAGGTGCCTTCTACCACATGAACTACATGCTAGAAGACGGTTCACGCGCCCTTGAAGTTGCGACAACTCGTCCTGAGACCATGTTTGGGGACGTTGCGGTTGCGGTCAATCCAGAAGACCCACGCTACAAGGACTTGATTGGAAAAAATGTCATCCTTCCTATCGCTAATAAATTGATTCCAATCGTTGGAGATGAGCACGCAGATCCTGAGTTTGGTACAGGTGTCGTGAAAATCACACCTGCCCACGACCCTAATGACTTCTTGGTTGGTCAACGTCATAACTTGCCACAAGTCAACGTTATGAACGACGATGGAACCATGAATGACTTGGCCTTCGAATTTGCAGGCATGGACCGTTTCGAAGCTCGTAAGGCAGTCGTTGCTAAGTTGGAAGAAATCGGTGCCCTCGTTAAAATCGAAAAACGTGTCCACAGTGTTGGTCACTCAGAACGTACAGGTGTTGTGGTTGAGCCACGCTTGTCTACGCAATGGTTCGTCAAGATGGACCAATTGGCCAAAAATGCCATTGCCAACCAAGACACAGACGACAAGGTAGAATTCTACCCACCTCGTTTCAACGATACCTTCCTCCAATGGATGGAAAATGTCCACGACTGGGTTATCTCTCGTCAGCTCTGGTGGGGGCACCAAATCCCTGCTTGGTACAATGCTGAGGGTGAAATGTACGTCGGCGAAGAAGCACCTGAAGGTGATGGTTGGACTCAGGACGAAGATGTCTTGGATACTTGGTTCAGTTCTGCCCTTTGGCCATTCTCAACCATGGGTTGGCCTGATGTTGACTCAGAAGACTTCAAGCGCTACTTCCCAACTTCAACCTTGGTAACAGGTTACGACATCATCTTCTTCTGGGTGTCTCGCATGATCTTCCAATCCTTGGAATTCACTGGACGTCAGCCATTCCAAAACGTTCTTATCCACGGTCTCATTCGAGATGAGCAAGGACGCAAGATGTCGAAATCTCTCGGAAACGGGATTGACCCAATGGATGTCATCGAGAAATATGGTGCCGATGCCCTTCGTTGGTTCCTTTCAAACGGTTCTGCCCCTGGTCAAGACGTGCGCTTCTCTTACGAGAAAATGGATGCTTCTTGGAACTTCATTAACAAGATCTGGAACATCTCTCGCTACATCCTCATGAACAATGAAGGATTGACCCTTGAGCAAGCAAGTGCCAATGTGGAAAAAGTTGCCAACAAAGAAGCTGGAAACGTCACAGACCGCTGGATTCTCCACAACCTCAATGAAACGATCGGCAAAGTTACTGAAAACTTTGACAAGTTTGAGTTTGGTGTAGCTGGACATATCCTCTACAACTTCATCTGGGACGAGTTTGCGGACTGGTATGTTGAGTTGACCAAGGAAGTCCTTTATAGCGATAACGAAGAAGAGAAAGTCATCACACGTTCTGTTCTCCTTTATACTTTGGACAAGATCCTTCGTCTCCTTCACCCAATCATGCCATTCGTGACAGAGGAAATCTTTGGACAAATCTCAGAAGGATCTATCGTTACAGCGGAATACCCAACTGTTAACCCAGCCTTTGAAGATCTTGCTGCTCACACAGGTGTGGAAAGTCTTAAAGACTTGATCCGTGCTGTTCGGAATGCGCGTGCAGAAGTAAACGTAGCACCAAGCAAGCCAATCACCATCCTTGTGAAGACTAGCGATAGTGATTTGGAAGCCTTCTTTAACAGCAATGTTAACTACATCAAACGCTTCACAAATCCAGAACACTTGGAAATCGCATCAAACATCCCTGCACCTGAACTCGCTATGTCAAGCGTCATCACAGGAGCAGAAATCTACTTGCCACTCGCAGACCTCCTCAACGTCGAAGAAGAACTGGCTCGTCTCGACAAGGAACTGGCTAAATGGCAAAAAGAACTGGATATGGTCGGTAAGAAGCTCTCTAACGAACGCTTCGTAGCCAATGCCAAACCAGAAGTCGTTCAAAAAGAACGCGACAAACAAGCCGACTACCAAGCGAAATATGATGCGACCGTCGCACGTATTGATGAGATGAAGAAGTTGGTGAAATAAACTATAAACCTCGGCAATTTGCTGAGGTTTTTGGTATAATAGATAACAGTGTGTATTTTATGTAATATATTTTTATTTTTTAAAAGGCTTAATCATGATTAATATAATAGATTTATTTAGCGGTGCAGGTGGATTAACTGAGGGATTCAGAAATCAGCAATATAAAATATTGGGACACGTAGAGAAAGAAAAAGCAGCTTGTGAAACTTTAAAACTTAGGGAAGTATATTATTATTTAAAGGAAAAAAATAAATTAGGACTTTATAATGACTTTTTAAATAGTAAGACTAGTATAGAGGATTTGTTGAAACATGTACCTCAAGAAAAATTGAATAAAATTCTTAACTTTGAAATTAGTCAAGAAAATATTCACAGTATTTTTAGTTTTTTTGATAATTTAGGGGAAAACGTTGATGGAATTATAGGAGGTCCTCCATGCCAAGCTTATTCAACCATTGGAAGAGCTAGAAATGCTAGTAAAAAGTCTTCAGATGAAAGAATTTATTTATATAAATTTTATATACATTTTTTAAACAAGTATCAACCCCAATTTTTTATTTTTGAAAATGTAAAAGGATTATTGAGTTTTAGAGATGCTGATGATGAGTTTTTATTGCCTAGAATGAAAAAAGAATTTGAAGAGGCCGGCTATTCTTTAGGTTATGAAGTTTTAAATACTAAAAACTATGGTGTTCCACAATCAAGAGAAAGACTTATTATCTTTGGAGTGATGAACAGGAAAAAAGAACTTATTCAGGAATTCTTTAAAAATCTTAAAAAATATGAAGAAAATGAGGTGGATGTTAAAACAGCTTTTCAGGGATTACCTAGTTTAAAGGCGGGAGAAGTAAACAATTCTTATACAAATTTATCAAATGATTATGTTGAACAAAATTTTTTACAGGATTCTAAAACGCCATTAACTCAAAATATTGCAAGACCAAATAATAGCAACGATTTAGCAATTTATAAAATTGTAGCAGAAGCTAAGAAAAATGGTAAAAATATTAAATACAGTGAACTTGACTCAAAGCTAAAAACCCATAAACATACGGATAAATTTTTGGACAGATTCAAAGCTCTTTCATGGAATTCTCCATCACATACAGTAGTTGCCCATATTTCAAAAGATGGTCATCATTATATTCATCCAGATACAAAACAAAATAGATCAATTACTGTGAGAGAGGCAGCTAGATTACAGGGATTTCCGGATAATTACTATTTTTTAGATTCTAGAACCAGTGCTTTTACACAAATTGGTAATGCAGTTCCTCCAATTTTTAGTAAAAAGATGGCTGATGCGATTTTAACATTGGAATTTAAATAAAAATCAACATATGTTCATCATTATTTAGAAATTGAACATATGTTGATTTTTTAGTTAAAAAAGATCGAACGCAGCAAGAAGTTGAGGAGCTACAGCATTCCAGATTGTTTTTAAGGTATCAAATTGAGGGAAATTATGAGCATCATGCATTAATGTGTTTAAATGCTCCGTTGCTTTTATACTTGAAAATTCGTCAATTAGGCTTTGAACTCTATTTGGGGCTATTTTCCCTTTTCTAGAAAGCAGTCGAATCATAGTTTCATACTTAACCTTAAATGAGAGAGGATCAACTTGATTTTCAGCAGTCAGTTTTTTTGGAGTGTTATTTATTCTGATTAAGTCATCATTACTTGCTTCCTCCCAGTAGCGTTTCAATAATACAGTTGTTGTACTTTCAATCATTGCACGTAGTAGTAGGCCTTGGGTTAGAATGAATCGATTGATATCTTTATCTTCTGCTGCTTCTATCATCTCCTCTCTTAGCCTTCGGATTTTAGTACCAATATTTTGTGGAACTCTAAAATTAGCTGGGACTAGTTCTTTATACACACTGTGATCCTTTTTATATGAGGTAGTTGATTTTATTGCAGAATCTAAAATATTTTGTTTTGTTTTTTCTGGGACATCAACATCATCATTTTCTAATGCTTTGCTAATTTTATTGATTCTTTCTTTATCTTCGGTTGATAATGTGGTTTCTGCTAAAGAAGGAGTTTTTTGAATATTTTCTTGTGCTTTTTTCTCTTTTGCTTCGGAACGTCGCTTTTTCCATTCTCTTTGAATAATTCCTATTAGTTTGTTAAGATTTTCTTTGATTTCTATTAATTCGTCATCAGCTTCCCATCTAATAGATTGTCTATCTGTTGAAATAAAATCTTTTTTATTATCATCATCAAGAAAATCAATATTAAAGTAACCGGCTGCATAACTATAGAAATTATCATTTGCTCTATCTTGAAATTGTGTAACAGATTGTTCACTCGCTAGCTTTCCTCTAGACAGTACTGAAAACCCACGTTGATTGGCCTGTAAAGGTGTTTTCTTGGTGCAAATAATCCCGTTTATATGATACTCTTTAAGGTTATGAATGACTATTTGAGATTGTTTATTTGTAAGAGTTTCAAAATCATCTGGAAAAGAAAAAGTAAACTCAATTTCGTCTTTCTTAGGTCGTATACTATTGATAAATACCTCTTCATCTAATTCCTTAATGGTACCGTCATCGCTTGCTAAAGTTACTAAAAAATCTGTACGGGAATACTTGTTAAATCTTTTAGAAAGGCTATCATATAATGTATCGATTTTAGTCAGATTTTTTAAAGTAATGTCTTTAATGGTTATTTTTGTACCATTTGGTTCGTCGGTTTGAACATTATAATGGATTGTTTTTGGATGATAGGTATTATTTGATGAGCCCTGTATGTCATTATAATTCAATTCAAAAGAGTTTAGTTTCTTATTTTGAATGCTATCAATAATAATTGTATTAGCAATACCAAATAAAGCTAGTTTTCCAAGTCCTTTTTTTCCTGTAACTTTTCTGCCGTTTTTCGATAGTCCGGTTTCATTTTTTTTATCATTTATTTTATCTGTCAATCGTCTATTTCTAGCAATGGTCAAAAAATTTTCATTCAGCTCTTGTGCTGACATACCATTGCCGTCGTCTGATACGGTTATTATTTTTTCTCGATAATTAATATGAATTTTAACATTATGGCTATCAGCATCCCAAGAATTGCTGATGAGTTCGGCAATTGCCTGTGGTAACTGTTTATATAATCCAATACCTAGATGTTGAATCGTTGCAGCATGGTAGTTAAGTGTAAATTCTTCAGACATATCGGACTCCTGTGTTTAATATTTTGTTAAATATAGTATATCATATTTTAAAAGTAAAATATCGTTAATACTGGTCATTCATTTTGATTCAAATCTATTTTGTATTGGATTCATAATAGTAGTTTGACAACACGGTAAGTGCTGCTGCAACAACATTTATTATTTTTTTGACATAAGCTTCCTCCAAATAATATTTTTAAATTTACCATGTGATAAAATCAATTGATTTTTACTTAATAAATCATAGATAAATCTATTTTAACCTTTGACTATTCCGCAAAATTATCGTACAATAAAGAGTACATGATAAAATGAGGTCAGAGTCCGTTCGCTCTGGCGATAGTAGTAAAAATGAGGAGAAACGCTTTGGAATTAGAAGTATTTGCTGGGCAAGAAAAAAGTGAACTATCTATGATTGAGGTAGCGCGTGCTATCTTGGAACTTCGTGGTCGCGATCATGAGATGCATTTTAGTGATCTTGTAAACGAAATTCAAAACTACCTTGGAACATCAAACAGCGATATCCGCGAAGCTTTGCCTTTGTTCTACACAGAGTTGAACTTTGACGGTAGCTTCATCTCTCTTGGAGACAACAAATGGGGGCTTCGTTCATGGTATGGTGTGGACGAAATCGACGAAGAAATCATCGCTCTTGAAGAAAGTGACGACGATGAAGTAGCACCAAAAGCTAAGAAAAAACGCGTCAATGCCTTTATGGATGGCGACTCAGATGCCATTGACTACAACGCAGATGATCCAGAAGACGAAGATGCATACGAAGCAGATCCAGCTCTTTCATATGATGATGAAAATCCAGATGATGAGAAAAATGAAGTGGAAGCTTACGATGCAGAAATCAACGAAATCGCTCCTGATGACTTGGGTGAAGACGTGGATCTTAACGAAGAAGACGACGAGTTTTCTGACGATGATGCTGAAACGAGTGAAGAAGAGTAAAAGACTTCACAGAGGAGATCGTAAGATCTCCTTTTTTGTTGCTTGGGCAAAGTAGTTGAGCAGATCATCCGTTTGGATGCGGATCTTTAGTTGGTTTTCTGAAAACAATCTCCTTTTTTCATCTTTTACCGATTCGGGTTGACAAATGATCTGCTTTGAGGTATCATATTGTTCGGGCACCTCTTTTAGAGGTCGGGGCTCCCTAGTTACTAGGGAGCTATTTTTGTTTTTTCAGGAAGTTTTCTTGAAAAGTCGTGATTCATAAGGGTCTTGTTTTCGATCTCCCCTCGTAGTTAACAAGGCCTTGAGCATTTTAGAAAGAGGAATCTATGTCTACGAAATATATTTTTGTAACTGGTGGTGTGGTGTCGTCTATTGGGAAAGGAATTGTCGCAGCAAGTCTGGGCCGACTCTTGAAAAATCGTGGTCTTAAAGTAACTATTCAGAAGTTTGACCCTTATATCAATATCGACCCGGGAACTATGAGTCCTTACCAGCACGGGGAAGTCTTTGTGACAGATGATGGGGCTGAGACCGATTTGGATTTGGGTCACTATGAACGTTTCATCGATATCAATCTCAACAAATATTCCAACGTGACAACTGGTAAAATCTACAGTGAAGTTCTTCGTAAGGAACGTCGTGGAGAATACCTTGGGGCAACTGTTCAAGTCATTCCTCATATCACAGATGCTTTGAAAGAAAAAATCAAGCGTGCCGCTCTAACGACCGACTCGGATGTCATTATCACAGAGGTTGGTGGAACCGTTGGAGATATCGAGTCCTTACCATTTCTAGAGGCCCTTCGTCAGATGAAGGCAGATGTGGGTGCAGATAATGTCATGTACATCCATACAACCTTGCTTCCTTACCTCAAGGCTGCTGGTGAAATGAAGACCAAGCCAACTCAACACTCTGTAAAAGAATTGCGTGGTTTGGGAATCCAGCCAAATATGTTGGTCATTCGTACAGAAAAACCAGCTGGTCAAGGAATTAAAAATAAACTAGCTCAGTTCTGTGACGTGGCTCCAGAAGCTGTTATCGAGTCTTTGGATGTCGAACACCTTTACCAAATTCCATTGAACTTGCAGGCACAAGGCATGGACCAAATTGTTTGTGACCATTTGAAACTAGATGCACCAGCAGCGGATATGACAGAGTGGTCAGCCATGGTGGACAAGGTCATGAACCTCAAGAAACAAGTCAAGATTTCCCTTGTCGGTAAGTATGTGGAGTTGCAAGATGCCTACATCTCAGTGGTCGAAGCCTTAAAACACTCTGGTTATGCCAACGACGCAGAAGTGAAGATTAATTGGATCAATGCCAATGATGTGACAGCAGAGAATGTAGCAGAGCTCTTGTCTGATGCGAACGGAATCATCGTACCTGGAGGTTTTGGTCAACGTGGTACGGAAGGGAAAATCCAAGCCATTCGCTATGCGCGTGAAAATGATGTTCCAATGTTGGGAGTCTGCTTGGGAATGCAGTTGACTTGTATCGAGTTTGCTCGTCACGTTTTAGGGCTTGAAGGTGCCAATTCTGCAGAACTTGCACCAGATACAAAATACCCTATCATCGATATCATGCGTGACCAGGTTGATGTTGAGGATATGGGTGGAACCCTTCGTTTGGGACTTTATCCATCTAAGTTGAAACGAGGTTCTAAGGCAGCGGCTGCTTATCACAATCAAGAAGTGGTGCAACGCCGTCACCGTCACCGTTATGAGTTTAACAACGCCTTTCGTGAACAGTTTGAGGCGGCAGGTTTTGTCTTCTCGGGAGTTTCTCCAGACAATCGTTTGGTCGAAATTGTAGAAATTCCTGAGAATAAATTCTTTGTGGCTTGTCAGTATCACCCTGAACTTTCCAGTCGTCCAAATCGTCCAGAAGAACTCTACACTGCCTTTGTTACTGCAGCAGTTGAAAATAGTAACTAGTTATCTTCTAATTTCTGAGAATAATCTCAGAGATTTTTTTAATCCATTCAGGAAATTCTTGTTAACTCAGGCGCTTGGCAATAAGAATTAGACTCACTGAGGTAAGAGATTTTCCTTGCTCATATACGGCTTCCCTATTTGTCCTAGAGCCCTTTTTGTGTTACAATGAATGGTATGAAAGCTAAGAAATTATGGATGACTGGCTTGACTGTGGCTGGTCTAAGTGCCCTTGCTTTAGGGGCTAAAAAAGCAGCAGATAATCACAAGCTCATGAAGACTCAGGAAGAGTTGACCGCTATCGTGCGCGAACTTTTCTCAGATATGGGTGAGATTGCGACTCTCTATGTTCAAGTCTACGAAGGTAGCCTAGAGCGACTTGTCGGAGGAGTCATTTTCGAGGATGGCCGTCATTATACCTTTGTCTATGAAAATGAAGACCTGGTCTATGAGGAGGAAGTCTTATGATACAACCAGCAAGTTTAGAAGAATTGGCATCTTTAGTAGAAAAAGATGGCAAGAAGGTTTTCCTTTTTGTAGCGGACTGGTGTGGCGATTGTCGTTATATCTATCCAGCCTTGCCAGAGATTGAGGAGACTAATCCAGAGTTCACCTTTATTCGAGTGGACCGAGACCAGTATCTGGATCTGGCCAAACTTTGGGATGTTTACGGGATTCCTAGCCTTGTTGTGCTAGAAAAGGACAAGGAAATCGGCCGTTTTGTCAATCGCGACCGTAAAAGCAAGGAAGAAATTAACGACTTTTTAGCAGGACTGAAATAGGAGAAAATGAAAGAATGATTTTTACATATAATAAAGAGCATGTTGGCGATGTCCTTATGGTCATCGTGAAAAACAGCGGAGATGCCAAACTAGACGTGGAGCGCAAAGGCCAAGTAGCCCGTGTTTTCCTCAAAGATAATGGGGAAACAGTAGCTTGGAATATTTTCGAAGTTTCAAGTTTGTTTGAAATTGCAGAGCGTGGTCAAGTCTTTTTGACAGATGAGCAAGTCGCTCGTTTGAACCAAGAATTGCAGGCGGAAGGATTTACAGAAGAAATTATCAATGACAAAGAACCTAAGTTTGTTGTTGGTGAAATTGTCGAGATGGTAGCTCACCCAGATAGTGACCACCTCAACATCTGCCAAGTGGCAGTCGCAAGTGACAAGACAGTGCAAATCGTTGCAGGGGCTCCCAATGCGCGTGTTGGGTTGAAAACCATTGTAGCTCTTCCTGGAGCGATGATGCCAAAAGGCAATCTCATTTTCCCAGGCGAACTTCGCGGTGAAAAGAGTTTTGGCATGATGTGCAGCCCTCGTGAACTTGCCTTGCCAAATGCTCCGCAAAAACGTGGTGTTATTGAATTATCAGAAGACCAAGTTGTTGGAACTCCATTTGACCTAGCCAAACACTGGACTGCCTAGGAAATTGTCAGTGTTTGATAGACCAGATAGAGGGGGATAAGATGGCAAAAAATGTAGTAATTACAGGAGCGACCTCAGGAATCGGTGAAGCGATTGCGCGTGCTTATCTGGAGCAGGGGGAGAATGTCGTTCTAACAGGGCGACGGACAGACAGACTAGAGACCCTCAAGTCAGAGTTTGCAGAAACTTTTCCAAATCAAACAGTTTGGACCTTTGCACTGGATGTCACGGATATGACCATGGTGAAGACTGTCTGCTCCGATATTTTGGAAACGATAGGTCAGATTGATATCTTGGTCAATAACGCTGGACTAGCTCTTGGCTTGACTCCCTATCAAGACTACGAAGAATTGGATATGCTGACCATGTTGGATACCAATGTCAAAGGTTTGATGGCAGTTACTCGCTGTTTCTTACCAGCAATGGTAAAAGTCAATCAGGGTCATATTATCAACATGGGATCGACCGCAGGAATCTATGCCTATGCTGGGGCAGCTGTTTACTCAGCCACCAAGGCAGCAGTTAAGACTTTTTCAGATGGTCTGCGAATTGATACCATTGCAACGGATATCAAGGTGACCACCATTCAACCAGGGATTGTCGAAACAGATTTCTCTACAGTTCGTTTTCATGGTGACAAAGAGCGTGCTGCCACCGTCTATCAGGGAATTGAGGCCTTGCAAGCTCAGGATATTGCAGATACAGTGGTCTATGTGACCAGTCAGCCTCGTCGTGTGCAGATTACAGATATGACCATTATGGCCAATCAACAGGCGACAGGTTTCATGGTTCATAAAAAATAAAAAATTTTCTCGAAAAGTTACAAATTTTTGTAACTTTTTTTTGATTCCTTGCGAATAGATAAGTAGGAGGAAGAAAATATGTATAATAAAGTTATCATGATCGGGCGCTTGACGTCTACACCAGAATTGCACAAAACCAACAATGACAAGTCAGTAGCGCGTGCAACTATCGCTGTGAACCGTCGTTACAAAGACCAAAACGGGGAACGTGAAGCTGACTTTGTCAATCTTGTTCTTTGGGGGAAATTGGCTGAAACCTTGGCAAGCTACGCAACTAAAGGTAGTCTTATCTCTGTGGATGGAGAACTTCGTACCCGTCGCTTTGAGAAAAATGGCCAGATGAACTACGTGACTGAAGTTCTTGCCACAGGATTCCAACTTTTAGAAAGCCGTGCCCAACGTGCCATGCGTGAAAATAACGCAGGACAGGATTTGGCAGATTTGGTCTTGGAAGAGGAAGAATTGCCATTTTAAACATTGAAAAGTCTGAGTTGGTCTCAGGCTTTTTTATATTGAGAAAGTCAGACTTTTTTCTTGACTATTTCTGACCAAGTGATACAATAGAACTATAAATTAGCACTCAAATATAAAGAGTGCTAATAATATGTAGTTTATCATGGAGGAAAACAGATGTTGAAACCATTAGGAGACCGTGTGGTCTTGAAAATCGAAGAAAAAGAACAAACTGTTGGAGGCTTTGTCCTTGCAGGATCAGCCCAAGAAAAAACAAAAACAGCCCAAGTTGTAGCTACTGGACAAGGTGTCCGTACTTTGAACGGTGACTTGGTAGCGCCAAGCGTTAAGTCTGGAGACCGTGTTTTAGTGGAAGCCCATGCAGGTATTGATGTCAAAGATGGCGATGAAAAGTACATGATCGTAGGCGAAGCCAACATCTTGGCGATTGTTGAAGAATAGAAGGAGAAAGTAAGTATGTCAAAAGAAATTAAATTTTCATCTGATGCTCGTTCAGCTATGGTTCGTGGTGTCGATATCCTTGCAGACACTGTTAAAGTAACCTTAGGACCAAAAGGTCGTAATGTTGTGTTGGAAAAATCATTTGGCTCACCTTTGATTACCAATGACGGTGTGACCATTGCCAAAGAAATCGAGTTGGAAGACCATTTTGAAAATATGGGTGCCAAATTGGTATCAGAAGTAGCTTCAAAAACAAATGATATCGCAGGTGACGGGACAACTACTGCAACTGTTTTGACCCAAGCGATCGTCCGCGAAGGAATCAAAAACGTCACTGCAGGTGCCAACCCAATCGGCATTCGTCGTGGGATTGAAGCAGCGGTTGCCGCAGCAGTAGAAGCTTTGAAAAACAATGCCATTCCAGTTGCTAATAAAGAAGCCATCGCTCAAGTTGCTGCCGTATCTTCTCGTTCTGAAAAAGTCGGCGAATACATCTCTGAAGCTATGGAAAAAGTTGGCAAAGATGGTGTCATCACTATTGAAGAATCACGTGGTATGGAAACAGAGCTTGAAGTCGTTGAAGGAATGCAGTTTGACCGCGGTTATCTATCACAGTACATGGTGACGGATAGCGAAAAAATGGTGGCTGATCTTGAAAATCCATACATTTTGATTACTGACAAGAAGATTTCCAATATCCAAGAAATCTTGCCGCTTCTAGAAAGTATTCTTCAAAGCAATCGTCCACTCTTGATTATTGCGGATGATGTAGATGGCGAAGCTCTTCCAACTCTTGTATTGAACAAGATTCGTGGAACCTTCAACGTAGTAGCAGTTAAGGCACCTGGCTTCGGTGACCGTCGCAAAGCGATGCTTGAAGATATCGCTATCTTGACAGGTGGAACAGTCATCACAGAGGATCTTGGTCTTGAGTTGAAAGACGCTACTATTGAGGCGCTTGGTCAAGCTGCGAGAGTAACTGTGGACAAAGATAGCACTGTTATCGTAGAAGGTGCTGGAAATCCTGAAGCCATTTCTCACCGTGTTGCAGTTATCAAGTCACAAATCGAAACCACAACTTCTGAATTCGACCGTGAAAAACTCCAAGAACGATTGGCTAAATTGTCAGGTGGTGTCGCAGTCATCAAGGTCGGAGCTGCAACTGAAACTGAGTTGAAAGAAATGAAACTCCGCATCGAAGATGCCCTCAACGCTACTCGTGCAGCTGTTGAAGAAGGAATCGTTGCAGGTGGTGGAACTGCTCTTGCCAATGTCATTCCAGCCGTTGCTGATTTGGAATTGACAGGAGATGAAGCGACAGGACGCAATATTGTTCTCCGTGCCTTGGAAGAACCAGTTCGTCAAATCGCCCACAATGCAGGATTTGAAGGATCTATTGTCATCGATCGTTTGAAAAATGCTGAAGTTGGTACAGGCTTCAACGCAGCAACTGGCGAATGGGTCAACATGATTGAAGAAGGAATCATTGACCCAGTGAAAGTGAGCCGTTCAGCCCTTCAAAATGCAGCATCTGTAGCCAGCTTGATTTTGACAACAGAAGCAGTCGTAGCCAATAAACCGGAACCAGCAGCCCCAGCTCCAGCAATGGATCCAAGCATGATGGGCGGCATGATGTAAAAGCAACTTATAAAAAACACTAAAGGAGGGAACATGCATCCCTCCTTTTATGGTTTTCTCTTCTAAAATTGATTTGAGCTCTCCTAACTTATATGATAAAATAAAACTAGAAAAAGGAGAAGAACATGATCGATGTAGAAGAAATTCTGAGCAAGATGAACCCCAATCAGAAGATTAATTATGACCGTGTCATGCAGAAGATGGTACAAGTATGGGAGAAAAATGAGCAACGTCCCACTATTCTCATGCATGTTTGCTGTGCTCCTTGTAGTACCTACACCTTAGAATACCTGACAAAATACGCTGATGTGACTATCTATTTTGCCAATTCCAATATCCATCCCAAGGCAGAATACCACAAGCGGGCTTACGTCACCAAGAAATTTGTCAGTGATTTCAATGAGCGAACAGGCAATACAGTCCAGTACCTAGAAGCTCCCTATGAACCCAATGAATACCGGAAGTTAGTCAGAGGACTGGAAGAAGAACCTGAAGGTGGTGACCGTTGCAAGGTTTGTTTTGACTACCGTCTGGATAAAACAGCACAGGTAGCTATGGACTTGGGTTTTGACTACTTTGGTTCAGCCTTGACCATCAGTCCCCATAAGAATTCTCAAACCATCAACAGCATCGGAATTGATGTGCAAAAGATTTATACCACCCACTATCTTCCAAGTGATTTCAAGAAAAATCAAGGTTACAAACGTTCAGTGGAGATGTGCGAGGAGTATGATATCTATCGTCAATGCTATTGTGGATGCGTCTATGCAGCTCAAGCCCAGAACATTGATCTTGTTCAGGTTAAGAAGGATGCCACGGCTTTCCTGTTAGATAAGGATGTTGAAAAAGATTATTCCCATATCAAGTTTACTGTCACTAAATTAGATATATAGCAATTAACCCAGCTTCTAGGCTGGGTTTTTCAAATAAAAAACCAGAGCTCTCACCCCGGTTTGACAACTTTACCGATTCTTTAGTTCTATGTAGCGTTTGTACCAAATGTTGACATAGGCCTCTGAGAAAGGACCGCGCCCATTGTTGATCCAATCAACAAGGATTTTAACATGCTCTTTCAAAATATAGTCTAAATCATCAGAATACTTCATTTTGCGTTTATGGCGCTCATACTCTTCAACGTCCAAGAGACGCTTTTCACCATCAGTGAAGACCTTGACATCCAAATCATAATCAATGTATTTCAGGGCTTCCTCATCTAGATAGTAGGGGCTGGCCATATTGCAATAGTAGGAAATCCCATTATCACGAATCATGGCAATGATATTAAACCAATATTTTTTGTGAAAGTAAACAATAGCCGGTTCTCGAGTCACCCAACGACGACCGTCACTTTCGGTAACAAGTGTGTGGTCGTTGACGCCGATAATAGCGTTCTCTGTTGTTTTTAGTACCATGGTGTCCCGCCAAGTACGGTGGAGACTCCCATCATGCTTATAACTTTGAATTGTAATAAAGTCGCCTTCTTTTGGAAGTTTCATAACTAACCAACTTTCTACAATTTATAAGTTTATCGTCTACTATTATATCATAAATTGGTCTAATTTTTTTGAATTTTACCTGAAAATGTTAAAGATATTCTCTGAGAGCGCTCGCTATATCCGAAAAATCATAGCCTTTTCTAGCTAAAACTTGAGTTAATCGTTGCTTTAGTTCGTAACCTTCATATTTGCGAGCGTATTTAGCATATTGTTTATCCAGTTCTTTAAAAATGAGCTCTTGAGTCGTTTCTTGGTCGACTTGACTGTCCAAGTCGTCAAAGGTATTCTTAGCATCAGAATAGGAGAAGCCTTTGTTGGTCAAGTTTTGGATAATCTTATCTTGCAAGGCACGAGCGGGAAGCTTTCCCGTGTATTTTTTTAGAAGTTTCTCCGCCACACGTTGAGCAACCTCCGAAAAATCAAAATCCTTTAAAACATCTTCAATAGTTGCTTTGGCAATCCCTTTTTGAGACAGTTTTTGAGCCAGCACATAAGGTCCCTTATCTCCAGAAAGTTGATTGGCATTGATGATAGAGTAGGCATACTGACGATCATTAATCCAGTTATCTTCTTTAAGATTAGCGATAACTTGACTAGTGATTTTTTCATCAAGATCATACTTTTTCAGATACTCACGAACTTCCTTTTCGGTTCGAGCTTTAAATGATAGATGATAGAGGGCGAGATTTTTACCATAAGAGAACTGGGCAAAGTCCTGAATCTCGGTAAGTTCCTCTTTACTAATGACTTTATCTCGAGACAACATAAAACGGACAATGGTATCCTCCGTGATATAAGAAGTTTGCTGTCCATCTAGTTCCATCAAGTAGAGGCGTTTTTTCTTTTCAAGTTTTGTGATTTTCATAGTTCTATTATACCCTAAAATGTGATAAGATAGGGGTATGAATCTGAAAGTCAAACAAAAAATACCTTTAAAAATCAAGCGGATGGGCATCAATGGCGAGGGAATCGGATTTTACCAAAAAACTTTAGTATTTGTGCCTGGAGCCCTCAAAGGAGAAGACATCTATTGTCAAATTACTTCTATTAAACGTAACTTTGTTGAAGCCAAATTACTAAAGGTTAATAAGAAGTCTAAATTTCGAGTCGTACCAGCTTGTACGATTTATAATGAATGTGGTGGTTGCCAAATCATGCACCTCCACTATGATAAACAGTTAGAGTTCAAAACAGATTTGCTCCACCAAGCCCTGAAAAAATTTGCCCCTGCGGGATATGAAAACTATGAAATCCGTCCAACTATCGGAATGCAGGAACCAAAGTACTACCGTGCTAAGCTTCAATTCCAGACTCGGAAATTTAAAAATCAGGTCAAGGCAGGTTTGTATGCGCAAAACTCTCATTATCTCGTAGAGTTGAAAGACTGTTTGGTGCAAGATAAGGAAACCCAAGTGATTGCGAATCGCCTAGCTGAACTTCTTACTTACCACCAAATTCCAATTACAGATGAGAGAAAAACGTTAGGCGTTCGTACTATCATGGTACGTCGAGCAAGAAAAACGGGACAAGTCCAGATTATCATTGTCACAAATCGCCAGCTTAATTTAACCCAGCTAGTAAAAGACTTAGTTAAAGATTTTCCAGAAGTCGTCACAGTTGCAGTCAATACAAATACAGCGAAAACAAGTGAAATCTATGGTGAAAAGACGGAAATTATCTGGGGCCAAGAGAGTATTCAAGAAGGAGTACTCGACTATGAGTTTTCTCTCTCCCCTCGAGCTTTTTACCAGCTTAATCCTGAGCAGACAGAAATTCTCTATAGTGAAGCAGTTAAGGCTCTGGATGTCAGCAAAGAGGATCATCTGATCGATGCCTATTGCGGTGTTGGGACGATTGGATTTGCCTTTGCAAGTAAAGTAAAGAGTCTCAGAGGAATGGATATTATTCAGGAAGCCATAGAAGATGCCAAGCGAAATGCTAAAAAAATGAGATTTGACAATACCCATTACGAAGCGGGAACAGCTGAAGAGATTATTCCACGCTGGTATAAAGAAGGCTACCGAGCAGATGCCTTGATAGTCGATCC
>NZ_KV818073.1:0-209 GCF_001814835.1 Streptococcus sp. HMSC072D07 | reverse complement strand
GCCCCCTGTGAGATATGGAAGTCGCTTAGCTTGAGGGAGTTTAGCTTAGTTGTAATTGAGAGGAAATCGAAATTACAATCGGCGGATGAGAGAAACGAAGTTTCTTACCGTTGGCTGAGCTAGACTCCGCCCTTTGGGAGTTTAGCTCAGCTGGGAGAGCATCTGCCTTACAAGCAGAGGGTCAGCGGTTCGATCCCGTTAACTCCCAT
>NZ_KV818072.1:0-1196 GCF_001814835.1 Streptococcus sp. HMSC072D07 | reverse complement strand
GGAAACCCAGATCCAGTCACAGTCAAACGTGTGGATAAGAACGGTACCCCAGTGACTGCGACTTATACTCCAACAGTGACTAAGGTAACCCCAACTAGCACTAACGTAACCAGCACAGGTCCTCAAGGTGTTCCACAAACGGGCACTCCAACCTTCCAAGGTGGTGACCCACTGGTTCCAATCGATGAAACAGTCGAGCCAACCTTCGCAGATGGAAGCAAAGAGAAGTTTATTCCAGGTCAAGGGACTTACACAATTGCACCAGACGGTACAGTGACCTTCACACCAGACAAACAGTTTGTTGGAAACCCAGATCCAGTCACAGTCAAACGTGTTGATAAGAATGGCACTCCAGTCACTGCGACCTACAGTCCAGAGTTTACGAAAGTGACCCCAACAGGAACTGGTGCAACCAGCACAGGTCCTCAAGGTGTTCCACAAACGGGCACTCCAAGCTTCCAAGGCGGCGATCCACTGGTTCCAATCGATGAAACAGTAGAGCCAACTTTCGAAGATGGAAGCAAAGAGAAATCTATTCCAGGTCAAGGAACTTACACGATTGCGCCAGATGGAACTGTAACTTTCACTCCAGATAAACAGTTTGTCGGAAACCCAGATCCAGTAACTGTTAAGCGTGTGGATAAGAATGGCACTCCAGTCACTGCGACTTACAGTCCAGAGTTTACAAAGGTGACTCCAACTGGTAAAGATACTTCTTCAGTTAACATTAAGGGGCTTGTTCAAACTGGTACCCCAACCTTCCAAGGTGGTAACCCACTTGTTCCAATCGATGAAACAGTGGCAGCAACATTTGAAGATGGATCAACTGAAAAAGTGATTCCAGGTGAAGGAACTTATGCAATCTCACTAGATGGCATCGTCACCTTCACTCCAGAAGCTAATTTTGTAGGAAAAGGAACAGGCGTAACGATTGTCCGCAAGGATAAGAATGGTACTCCAGTTACTGCAAGCTATCGCCCAACAGTTGTAGATCCATCTACTGGTCATGACACGACTTCTACAGGAGCAAAAGGCCAACCACAAGTGGCAACACCAACGTTTGAAAGACATATCGATAGTACAGTTCCACCAACCTTTGAGGATGGCAGCACGACTATGGTTGTTCCGGGTGAAGGAAGCTATACAATTGATAAAGATGGTCAAATTACCTTTACTCCAGAACCAGACTTTGTTGG
>NZ_KV818071.1:0-899 GCF_001814835.1 Streptococcus sp. HMSC072D07 | reverse complement strand
GCTGGAAGCAGAGTTTTCACTTCTTGTGGAAGCTCTTTGCCTGGAGTTCCGCTTACAAATTCATGTGTTGCCTTGTAAGTTGGTGCTGGGGTAAATTCCCAAGTACCGACGAAGTGGGCATCCGCTCCATTGATGGTTTCTGATGCCTTGTCATAAGACTTAAAGCTCCATGTGCCTTCTGCTGTCTTCACTTCTGTTTTACTTGGTTGAGTTGGAGTCGCTTGACTACCATCTTTAAGTCTGTTTGGTCTGCTGGAAGCAAGGCTTTCACTTCTTGTGGAAGGTCTTTTCCTGGAGTTCCGCTGACAAATTCATGTGTTGCCTTGTAAGTTGGTGCTGGGGTAAATTCCCAAGTACCGACGAAGTGGGCATCCGCTCCATTGATGGTTTCTGATGCCTTGTCGTAGGACTTGAAGCTCCAAGTACCTTCTGCTGTCTTCACTTCTGTTTTACTTGGTTGAGTTGGAGTCGCTTGACTACCATCTTTAAGTCGGTTTGGTCTGCTGGAAGCAAGGCTTTCACTCCTTGTGGAAGGTCTTTCCCTGGGATTCCGCTGACAAATTCATGTGTTGCCTTGTAAGTTGGAGCTGGAGTGAATTCCCAGGTGCCTACGAAGTGGGCATCTGCTCCATTGATGGTTTCTGATGCCTTGTCGTAGGACTTGAAGCTCCAAGTACCTTCTGCTGTCTTCACTTCCGTTTTACTTGGCTGAGTTGGAGTCGCTTGACTACCATCTTTAAGTCTGTTTGGTCTGCTGGAAGCAAGGCTTTCACTTCTTGTGGAAGGTCTTTTCCTGGAGTTCCGCTGACAAATTCATGTGTTGCCTTGTAAGTTGGAGCTGGGGTGAATTCCCATGCACCGATGAAATGGGCATCCGCTCCATTGATGGTTTCTGATGC